>NZ_JAWSTH010000074.1:0-32421 GCF_033542075.1 Conexibacter stalactiti | reverse complement strand
GCTCGACGACGAGCGGGCAGCCGGCCGGCTCGGCGAAGGCGAGGCCGCCGGCCGCGGTCGGGCGCGGGTCGGCGCCGGCCGCGCTCGCGCGCGCGGCGAGCGCGTCGAAGTCGTAGCCGCCGGCGACCTCGAAGGTGACGGCGAGCAGCTCGGGGCCGTCGGCGGGATCGCCCTCGCGCGGCCGCAGCGTGACCGCCGTCTGGCCGCGCGGGCCGTAGTCGCCCTCGCAGCGGACGGCGATCTCGCCGTCGTCGAGCGGGACCGTCGTGAAGCCGATCCCGTCGGCGAGGAAGGCGGCCGTCGCGGCAGGGTCGGGCACGCCGACGGTCACGCCGGCGAGCCGGCCGAGCCGTTCCCTCGCCACGTCGGTGGAAGCATCCATGCTGTCCATCGGCGCGAGCATCGCATGTTCGCGATTGCTCAAGGGGTCTTTTCCGCCCGACGGTCCCACTCCGTTGGACAGCCTGTCCTGGCGTTCGCTCATGCGCTGCCCTCGGCGATCGCGGAGAGCGCGTCCGGCGGCGGCGCCGCGAACGGCTTCAGCCGCGTCAGCTCGCCGACGTCGCGGCCGCGACCGGCGGTGACGGCGGCGTCGAGCACGGCGCTCGCGAGCGCGAGGTCCTGGATCGCCGTCCCGACCGACTTGAACGCGAGCAGGTCGCGCTCGCCGCTGCGGGCGAAGCGGTGCTCGCGGGCATGCGCCATCCCGACGACGTGCTCCTCGCGCAGCGCGCCGCAGCCGAGCCCCTCGATCACGTCGCCCGACTCGAGCTTGACTTGGCGCGGATCGTCGACCAGCAGCGTCGCGGCGCGCCGCAGCGTCGCGCTGTCCAGCTCGCGCAGGTCGGGCCGGGTCGAGCCGATCGACAGCACGACCGCGCCGGGCTGGAAGTCGGCGCCGTTGACGACCGGCTCGGTCGCCTTCGTCGCCAGCACGCAGACCGGCGCGGAGCCGACGGCGCCCGCGACGGTCTCGACCGCGCGCACGCCGATCCCCAGCTCCTCCGACATCCGCGCCGCGAATGCCTCGCGCCGCTCGCGCCCGCGGCTGAAGACGAGCACCTCCTCCAGCGGCCACTGCTGCGCGAAGGCGCGCAGGTGTCCCTCGGCCTCGAAGCCGCTGCCGACGAGCCCGAGCGTGCGGCAGCCCTCCGGCGCGAGTATCTGACCGGCGAGCGCCGTCGTCGCGGCCGTGCGCAGGCGCGTGACCTCGTCGGCGTCGAACATCGCCAGCAGCTCGCCGCCGGTCTGGCTGTAGAGCAGGATCAGGTAGCGCGTGCCGAGCCCTCTGACGAGCGTCATCACCTTCAGGCCCATCAGGTCGTTGAAGGCGGCCGGCATCACGCGCAGGAAGCCGCGCTCGAGGTCGACGTCCATCCGCGGCGGGACGACGGTGCGGCCCGCCCGCTCTGCCTCGATCGCCGCGCGCGCGGCGCTGATCGTGACGTCGTGCGTCGCAAGCGCGCGCATGTCGTCTGCGCCCAGGTACAGCGTCATCTTCCCGGGACCTCCCCCGCTCCGTGGCCGCGCATGACGGGCCGCATGGTCTAGGCCGTCCGGCCCGCGTAGAACTCGGCGTCGTCGGCGGGCAGCTCGAAGCCGGAGGCCGCGAGCCCGCCGCGCAGCGCCTTCATCTGGCCCGGCTGCAGGCGCATCTGCGGCATCCGCAGCAGTCCGCCGTTGTAGCCCTGCAGCCAGCTGAGGTACTTCCACCCGACGCGATGGATGAAGTTCGCGCCCGCGAAGGTCGCGTGGAAGGCGCCTCTGGTCTCGCGCCCCGGGTGGTAGCTCCAGAAGATCTCGGCGGTCTTCTCACGGTCGCCGGCGACGGCCGCCTCGACCAGCCGCGGGATCCGCGGACCGTACGCCTCGTAGCCGCTGGTGCCGAACCATCTGACGCCGTAGTTGGCCACCATCGCGGGGATGTGGACCTCCATCGGGTTCTGCACGATGACGTGCTCGTGGCAGCGCCAGTGGGCCTCCTCGAAGGCGCTGAAGAGCGCCGCGCCGCCGCCCTCGTACTTGAGCGCCGCGGCCGTGTCGATCTTCGCCATCTCGACGAGCGCGTCCATCGGGAAGCCGGCCGGGTGCAGCGGTCTGAAGCCCCAGGTGTTGACGCCGAAGAGGATCATCGCGAGATCGGTGCTGTCGGTCACGAACTTCGTGTGCTCGACGATCTCGGCGGAGGACTTCGGGCGGAAGTTCGGCGGGTAGGAGAGCAGCCCGGCCTCGACGCCGAGCCCCTCCGCGACCTGGCAGACCTCGACCGACTCCTCGACGGTCGAGAAGCTGAGGTGCGCGACGAGCTTGAAGCCCTCCGGCGCCGCCTCGGCCGCGACCTCGAGGAAGCGCTTGTACTCCTCCGTCGTGGTGCCCGACTCGGAGGCGACGAGCGTGCCCCAGTAGCCGTGTTTGGCGGCGAGCTTGACGTCATGGGCGATGCCGGCCTCGTTCAGGCCCTGGAAGTCGGCGGTGAACGACGGCAGCGTGACGTTGCACGCGCCGCTCCACTCGGTGCGGGCGCGGTCCTTGATCTCGGCGCGGGTGTAGGGAAGTGCCATGGCGCGGGTCGGTCCTCTCGAAGTCAGCAGCGGGGGGGGTCAGGCGGCGGTGGCGTCTGCGGCGACGGCGCGGTGGATCGGGCGGTAGACCCAGCGGCCGCTGTCGAACCAGTCGCGCTTCGCGAGCGCGTCGCGGCGCGGGGTGTCGCGCGCGGCGGCGCGCTCCGGGCGGCTGAGCGCGGCCTCGGAAGCAAGGTCGTGCAGGGCGATGTGGGTCCACGACGGTCCGGCCGAGCCGGGCCGCACGCGGTAGCGGCGGACGCGCTGCCAGCCGGGGACCTTCATCAGCAGGGGGACGTGCTCCTCCTCGTACCAGCCGTCGAACTCATCGACGTCGTGGTCGGGGACGGAGAAGGCGATCGCCAGCAGCGCGCCGGGCTCCTCGCCGGTCGCGCCGGTATCGGAGATCTGGTCGCAGATGTAGCGCGTGAAGAGGTCGACGGTCGCGAGCATTCTCGCGGTCCGCTCGCCCGGGTCTGCCTTCAGTCTGAGGTACTCGGGCGTCTCGAGCGCGGCGACGTCGTCGAGGAAGTAGCAGGCGAGCCACTGGGCAGTCTCGGAACCGCCCTCCTGCTTGCTCAGCTCGTAGCGGACGGCCGCCTCGAAGCCCGGGATCGCGATCCGCGCGGGGATGTGCTCCGACTCGTACCAGTCGTGGAAGTCAGCCAGATCGCCGCCGGCCGGCGGCTGCATCTGCGAGAACAGCAGACCGGCGCTCATCTGAGCCCGTCCCCCACGCTGACCTCGTCTCTGGCGAGGCCGCCGACGCGGTGGTGGACGCGCCCGCGCGAGGCCATCGCGGCGACGACGACGATCTCATCGGGCTTGGGGCCGTCCGGCACCGTCAGCGTGATCGTGTCGTAGTACTCGCGCACGAACAGCGCGCGCTTGTAGGCGAGCGGGACGTCGATCGAGGTGCCGGCGGCGGCGACCTTGGCCGTCGAGGTGACCCACGTGATGCCGTCGATCTCCTCCCGCATCGCGTCGCCGAAGGGAGTGGTGATGCACGCGATGCCGTGGTCCTGATCGCCGGCGGTGCCGACGATCGCGGCCTTGCCGCAGCTCTGCGGCTCGCGGCCGCCGAGCGCGGCGCGCGTGCGCGCGACCAGCTCCTTGGCGAGCGGGATGCTCGGCTCGATCAGCGCTTCCAGCGTTTCGGTGTAGCGGCCGGCGTACGGATTGGCGATCACGACGCCGACGGCGGCCTTGACGAGCGGCTCCTCGACCGCGGGCCCGCCGTCGTGGTCGATCTCCTCCACGACGGTCACCCACTTGCGAACGACGAGCGAATCAGGTGTCACGGTCATACTGACAACTGTATACAGCATCCTCCTGGCGAATGCGAGCGAATGACCGCCCGCAACTTCATGTCCTGGGAGGAGGTCGGGCCGGCCCACCGACCACTGCGCGGATCACCGGCGGTTTGTTCATCGCATACGTGAACGAACCGCCACTCATACGCAAATCAAGCGATGAGTGCGGGTCTGTACACCTCCACGGTGCACAGATCCGCGCTCATCCCGAACGTCGCCTCTACACCCCGCCGACAGCCGCGCTCGCGGCCTCGGCGGCCGCGGCGCGCGCGCTGCCGTGGACCATCAGGCGGTCGCGCGTGTGGTGGATGTGGCGTTCGATCGCGGCACGGGCGCCGGCCGCGTCGCCGGCGTCGACGAGGTCGACGATCTCGGCGTGCTCCTCACCCGCCTCGACCGGGCGGTGGATGCCGGAGCCGTGGCTCCAGAGGCGCACATAGCGCTCGCCGCGAGCGCGCAGCTGGTCGATCAGCTCGATCGTCGTCTCAGCGCCCGACGGCGCGTACAGCAGCCGATGGAAGCGGGCGTTCAGCTCCAGCCAGCGCGGATGGTCGACGTCGCCGCGCATCTGCTCGTCGAGCGCGCGCGCGGCGCGCAGGTCGGCGGCCGAGATGCGCGGCACGGCCCGCTCGATCGCGAACCCCTCCAGCAGCGCGCGCACGTCGTAGATCTCGATCACGCGATCGAGGTCGAGCGCGCGCACGATCGCGAGTCTGTGCGCGCGCGTGTCGATCAGCCCTTCGGCCTGCAGCTGCCGCATCGCCTCGCGCACGGGCACGCGCGAGACGCCGAAGTGGGTCGCCAGCGCGGCCTGGTTGAGCTCGGCGCCGTCGGCGAGCTCCCCGCGATGGATCGCGTCGCGCAGCGCGTCTGCGACGTAGTCGGCGGTGATGCGCCGGTCGCTGAAGCCGCGCTCCAGCTTGACCGACGAGAGGTCGGCAGGCTTCACGTCAACAGTATACAGAATGCGCCCAAGCGGACACCAGTTTTTGTGGCATTCCTCACATCAAGAACGTCAGGTTCCCGAGCGGCAGGTCGTTGTTGGCGAGGCGGATCTCCTTCGCGCGAATCAGGAAGCCGCCGCCATCCCGCGGCACGAGCAGATGGCGCACGTGCCCGGCGTACTGGAGCTGACGCCCCTTGCGCACCTCGGTGATCAGCTGCACCGACGCGACGTCGAGCGCGCCGTCGACATCGCCCGCGATCCGCACGTTGCCGATCAGGTGGACCGTTCTCGACGCCGGATCCTGCGAGTAGGCGTGGCCGCCGGAGATCCGCAGCACGCGCTCGCGCAGCCGGCGGCGATCGTCGAGCACCAGCTGCACGTCGACACGCGGGTCGGTCGACTCGTCGCCCTGCGGGATCCAGTAGCTGGCGTCGTCGGCGTAGAGCGTCAGCCACTCGTCGAGCCTGCGGGAGTCGAGCAGCTCGGCCTCGCGGTAGAGGAAGGCGGCGACGTCGGCGAGCAGCCGCTCGCGCTCCGGCGCCGGCGCCGCGGCGCTCACAGCGCACCGCCGAGCGTCATCGCGTTGCGCCAGCCGCGGTAGAAGGCCCGCTGCGGCACCTCGTCGGCCGAATGGCCGACCAGCGTGCCGTTCTCCCCCGGTCTCTCGCGGTGCGCGCCGCGGCTCATCACCAGCCAATCGTCCTCGGTCGCGCGCATGCCGTCGGCGACGCGCTCGAACGCGACCTCGACGTCGTCGGGGCCGCCCATGCCGGCCGCGCCGTAGAAGCCCTCGTGCGTGCGCAGGATCGCGGCGTTGTGCTCGTCGCTGGCGCCCTCGTGCAGCATCGGGTAGAGCCGCACCTCGGTCTTCGTCGCCGACTTCGGCAGCACGTGGCGCAGCTGGGCGCCGACGAAGCAGAGGTTGGGGAAGACGATCAGGTTGAACGGCAGGTCGCCGAGCTGACCGCCGTTGTTGCCCGTTCTCGGGTCGCCGAACTCGTGGACAGAATGGCCGTTGCCGAGGTCGACCGTGCGGTAGGTCTCGTTGAAGAGGATCTGCTGCATGATCGGCGGCGCCTCGCCGATGCGGTCGGCGAGCACCTCCAGGAAGCTGCGATGGACGAAGCCGAAGTGGTAGTTGTCGATCGTGTTCTCGACCTGCAGCTTCCAGTTGGCGTCGTACTCGATCCGGTGCGAGCCGGCCGACAGGCGGATCCCGTCGGGCCCCTGTCTGGAGATGATCTCCAGGTAGGGCAGCGCGTTGCCGAGGAACTCTTCCAGCGACGGACCCTCCTCCGCGAAGCTGGCGAAGACGAAGCCGTGCGCGACGCCGACGCGCGGCAGCCGCGTCAGGCCCAGTCTCTGGCGCTCCAGCTCCGGGTAGGCGTCGTCGTAGGTGATCCCGCGCAGCTCGCCGCTGTTTCTGTACGTCCAGCCGTGGTAGGGGCAGCGGAAGAAGTTCGCGCTGCCGCGCTCGGACTGGCAGACGGCGGCGCCGCGATGGCGGCAGCGGTTGAGCATCACGCGCAGCTCGCCGTCGTCGGCGCCGCGCGAGACGATCACCGGCTGCGTGCCGGCGTGCGTCGTCTTGTAGTCGCCGGGCGAGCGCAGCTCGCTCTCGTGCGCGACGTACAGCCACGGGCCGTGGAAGACGCGCTGCTGCTCCGCCGCGAAGATCGCGTCGGAGGTGTAGATGCTCCCGTGGACTCGCCAGTCCTCGGTGAACAGGTCGGCGGGGTCGGTGATCGCCGTCATCGTGCTCCTTCGTCGCTGCGCCATCCGGTCTGGCTGGGGTCGAGGAACGGGCCGAGCCGCTCGTGTGTCAGCCACGTGAGGCTGGCCAGCTCGAGCGGGTCGAGGTGGATCGTGCGCCCGTTGCGCAGGTCCTCGATCCGCAGCCGCGGCCCGTTCGCACTGAGGTCGAGCGCGACCGTCACCTTGCCGAACTCGTTCTCGAGCTGCAGGCGGCCGCCGTCGTGCGAGGAATCCATCGTGATGTCGAGTGTATACTGTTGTCATGGAGATCGCCAACGAGTTTTCGCTCAGCGTCCCGCTCGAGCGCGCCTGGCCGCTGCTGACCGATCTCGAGCGCGTCGCCCCGGCGATGCCGGGGGTCACCGTCGACGCCGTCGACGACGACGGCCTGCGCGTGACGATGCGCGTGAAGGTCGGCCCCATCTCGGTCACCTACAGAACGGTCGTCTCGCTCGTCTCAGCCGATCCCGCGACCCATACCGCCGTGCTGAAGGCCAGAGGCCGCGAGGCGCGCGGCCAGGGCACGGTCGAGGCGACCGTCACCGCGCTGCTGCGCGCCGCTGAGGACGAGGAGGAGCGGACCGAGGTCGACCTCCTCACCGACGTCGCCGTCACCGGCCGCATCGCGCAGTTCGGCGGCGGCGTGATGAAGGAGGTCGCCGACCGGCTGCTCAGACAGTTCGCCGGACGGCTCGAAGCGCAGTTGGTGGAGGAGCCGGCTCCCTCCTCCCCGCCAAGATCGCCTACCGACGCTCCGAAGGTCGCCGCAGCACCGCGGCCGAGCGCGCCCGCCGAGCCCGACGCGGTCGACCTCGGCCGCGTCGCGACGGCCGCGCTGCTGCCGAGCGGCCCGACCGCCGGCGCCTTCGCCGGCGCGTTTCTCGGCACCTTCCTCGGTGCCCTGCTCGCGGCGCTGCTGCTGCGGCGTCGCGGCTAGACGACGGCGACCGGCCGTTTCGGCGCGGGTGTGTTGCGGGACTTCGTGTAGCGGACGTGGCCGGCGGTGAGCGCGGCGCCGATGCCGGGGAGGTCACCGGCCTGCAGCGCGCCGGCCCAGTCCTCGCCGGCGGAGCCGAGCGGGGCGTCGAGGATCAGCAGATCGGCTGGGCGGCCCGGGGCGAGGATCCCCGCGTCGAGGCCGTAGACACGCCCGACGGAGCCGGTCGCGGCGGCGATCGCCAGCTCGACCGGCAGCCCGCCGAGCGAGACCAGCTCGGCGATCAGGTGAAACATCCCAAGCGGCACGACGCCCGTCCCCGTCGGCGTGTCGGTCGAGATCAGCAGCCGATCGGTTCTCTGGTGCTCGCGAGCGAGACGGCAGATGTCCAGCGCCGAACGGAGATTGCCCGCCATCGCCAACTGCAGCGCGACCTCCCCGCCCTCCACCACGATCTTCTCGTTGTCCTCCGGTGTCATCGCCGTCGGGCCGCCGTTGACATGAAACGAGACATGCGCGCCCATCGCGATCACCGCACCCGCATCGATCCGATCCAACGAGCCCGGAATCGAACCGCCACCGGTATGACAGGTCACCAACAGCCCAGCCGCCCGCGCCGCCTGCGCCACCGGGACGTAGTCCAGCGGACCGTCGAAGGCGCCGAACCCCGCCTTCGCCAACCACACACCCTGCTCCCACAACTCCTCGAAATCCACGCGCGTCAAGCCCGGCTCGAGGATCACCGAACCGGCATGCACCGTCACGCCACCGGGACGGAAGTCAGCGAAGCAACGCTGCGCCGCGACCGCCAGCGCCTTCACACCCGCCGGATCCGACGGACGACCCGGCGTGTGAACCTCGCTCGCGGTGATCGCCCGCGTCATCCCACCATGCAGATACGACTCCAGATACCCCACCGTCTGCTGCCGCGGCGTGTAGTCACCGAACGTGACATGCACATGCGAATCGATCAGACCCGGAATCACACCCGCACCACCAGCATCCAACACCGACTCGTGATCGCCGCGCGCCACATCGGCAGAGGAGCCGATCCACGCGATCACACCCCCATCGCAGACGAGCGCATCGCCCGGCAACGGCGTGCCCACCAGGTCGCCACTGTGCGAACGACCGATGTTCACGACCGCGACGCTCATGCCGCGACCTCCGGCTCAGCCAGGTACGCCCCGCGCGCGAGCTTGATCCGGTAGCGCACGAGCGCCTTCGGCATCGAGTAGGCGAGCGCGCCGATCAGGCGGCCCTCGCGGTAGGCGACGGCGCAGAACCTGCGCTCCTCGACCGAGCCCTCGACGACCTCGATCCTGTCGGCCTGCGCCGGCAGCCCGACCGTCTGCAGTCTCACGCCGAAGTGATCGGACCAGACCGACGGCACCGCGCCGTACTCGGTCTCCGGCCCGGAGCCGTTCAGCAGCGTGCGGGCGGCGGCGACCGCGCCCTCGACGGCGTTGGTCCAGTGCTCGACGCGCATCGACATGCCGCCGAAGAGCGGGTTGGGCCAGCGTGCCACGTCCCCGGCAGCGACGACCCGCTCCACCCCGACGGCGGCCAGCGAGGCGTCGCAGACGACGCCGTTGTCGAGCCGCACGCCGGAGCCCTCCAGCCACTCGGTGCACGGCAGCGCGCCGACCGCGACGACGACGACGTCGGCGTCGATCCGCGTGCCGTCGTCGAGCACGGCCGCCTCGAACCGCTCGCCGGCGACCGTCTCGGTGACGGTGCGGCCGGTCATGACGGTCACGCCGTGCTCCTCCAGCATCGCCGCGGCGACACCGGAGACCGCCTCGCCGGCGACCGCGATCGGCGGGTCGAGGCTGACGATCGTCACCTCGGCGCCGAGCGCGCGCGCCGTCGCCGCGACTTCGACGCCGACGAAGCCGCAGCCGACGAGCAGGAGGTGCGGGTTGTCTTGCTTCAGCGCCGCCCGCAACGCCTGCGCGTCGTCGAGCGTGCGCAGCTCCAGCACGTTCGGCAGCGCAACATCGAACGCCGGCAGGCGGCGGGGCGCGCTGCCGGTCGCGATCACGAGGCCGTCGTAGGGCAGCGCACGACCGCCCGCCGTCGCGACGAGGCGGCGGTCGCTGTCAAGCGCGACGGCGGCGTCGCCGAGCAGCCACTCGGCGTCCAGCTCGTCGGCGCCGCGCAGCATCACGTCGTCGGGCGCCTGCTCGCCGGCGAGCAGCTCCTTCGACAGCGGCGGACGGTCGTAGGGGCGACGGGACTCCTCGCCGAGGATCGTCAGCGCGCCGGTGAAGCCCTCAGCCCGCAGCGCCTCCGCGGCGCGCAGGCCCGCGAGCGACGCGCCGACGACGAGGACGCGATCGAGTGAGGGCGGCGTGGGATCGGGCACTGGCGCTCCTTCGCGGACAGCTCGGGCAAGAACGATTGAATGGAGACTACTGTATTCAGTACGCTGGCTCGCATGAATGCTGCCGCCCAGCCCGAGCCGCGCGCCGCGGAGGCGGCGTCGCTCGCCGCTCTCCCTTCCTTCGTCCGCCTCGACGCCGGCGCCGGTCGCCACGTCTGGTTCTCCGGCAACCTCGTGACGATCAAGTGCGGCGGGGCCGGCCTCCCCGGGCCGACCGTGCTGGAGGCGCAGATGCACGCCGGCCACGCGCCGCCGCTGCACGTCCACAACGACGAGGACGAGGCCTTCTACCTGCTCGGCGGCTCGCTTCGCTTCCGCAGCGGCGACGAGCAGTTCGACCTCTCCCCCGGCGACTTCGTGCTCGTCCCGCGCGGCACGCCGCACGCCTTCCGCGTCGGCCCCGACGGCGCCCACACGCTGCAGGTCGGCACCTCCGGCGCGCTCGCCGGCTTCATGGAGGCGGCCGGCGAGCCGGCGCCCGAGCCGGTGCCGCCGCCGCACGCCGACTTCGACCGAGCGCGCGTCGCCGCCGTCGCCGAACGGTTCGACATGACCGTCGTCGGCCCGCCGCTGGGGTGATGAGGGCCGAGATCGCCGGCGCCGGCTTCGCGGGGCTCACGCTCGCGACCGCGCTGGCGCAGCGCGGCTGGAGCGTGCGCGTCCACGAGCGCGCCGCGCAGCCGCGCGGCGGCGGCGCCGGGATCTTCCTGTGGGAGAACGGGCTGCGCACGCTCGCCGCGCTCGGCATCGAGGACGAAGTGCTGGCGCGGAGCCACAGCGCCGCGGCGTGGGAGGAGCGCGACCACGAGGGCGCCGACATCGGCCGTCGCCCCTTCCCGCTGCCGGGCGGCCTGCGGATGGTGACGATGACCCGCCACGACCTCTATGCGCCGCTGCTGGGAGCGGCCCGCGCGGCCGGCGTCGAGCTGCGGACCGGTTCGACCGTCGTCGGCGCCGACCCGCTCGGAGCGCTCCTCACCCGCGACGCCCGCTGGCCGGCCGACGTCGTGATCGGCGCCGACGGGATCAACTCGCGCGTGCGCGACGCGCTCGGGCTGATACGCAAGCGCGAGACTTTCCCGGAGCTGACGATCGTCCGCTTCACCGTCCCGCTCGCAAGCGCCCCCGGCCACGACGGTCAGTGGCGCAACTACGTCGACCACTGGAACCTCGCCGACCGCCGCCGCGTGATGTTCGTCCCCTGCAACGACGACGACCTCTACCTGCTGCTCGCCGCGCGCGCCGACGACCTCGCCGCGACCGCGCGCCCGCTCGACAGCACCGTCTGGTGCCGCAGCTTCCCACTGCTGGAGCCGGTCCTGCGCGAGCTGCCCGACGCGCCGCACGCCGACCTCTACGAGTCGATCGAGGTCGACGCCTGGTCGAAGGGCCGCGTCGCGCTCGCCGGCGACGCCGCCCATGCGATGCCGCCGACGATCGGCCAGGGCGCCGGCACCGCGATGACGAACGCGCTGGCGCTTGCGCTCGCGCTCGACGCCGACGCCGTGGCGACCGCATCCGGCGGCGCCACCTTCGACCCCCGCCCCGCGCTCGTCGGCTGGGAGGCGGCCGAGCGGCCGGTCACCGACGCGACGCAGGCGACCTCGGTCGGGCGCCTGGCGAACCTCTTCCCCACTCCCGGCGAGCGCCGCGACTCGTGGGGTCCGCGCCCGCTGGAGGCGGCGGGGCGCTAGTACCCGCCGCGCCCGTCCCAGCGGTGCCTCGGCGTCCAGCCGAGCACGTCGCGCGCCTCCGAGCAATCGGCCAGCGCCGCGCGCGAGCCGGCCGGCGGCGGGCCGCCGTCGCGCCACGGCACGTCGGGAAGGTGCTCCTCGACCAAGGCAACCGCCGAGCGATCCGACGCGACGTCGTCGCCGCACAGCAGCAGCCGCGCGTGGCCGCTCTCCGGCGCCTCGCACGAGACCGCCAGCGAGAAGGCGTCCGCGACGTCGCGCGCGTCGACGAAGACGCCGAGGTGCCAGGCGGCGCCGCGCGCCGGGCCCAGCTCGGGGATCAAGGCGAACTCCTTCCACTGCGGCGGCTCGACGACGAAGACCGGCCGCAGGCAGATCGTCTCGATCCCCTGCGCACGCGTGACCGCCTCGCACATCTCCTCGCTGAGCCACTTCGACAGCCCGTACGGCCGCCCCGGCAGCCCCGGGTGCGCGTCGTCGATCGGCAGGTAGCGCGGGTTGCGCTCCAGCATCCCGAGCGCCTTGCCGGAGGAGGCGTGGACCACGCGCCGCACGCCTTCCGCGGCAGCGGCCAGCAGCACGTTCCAGGTGCCGGAGACGTTGACCGCCATCACCTGGTCGGGGATCTCCTCTCTGTCGCCGGGAATCCCTGCCAGGTGGACGATCGCGTCGCAGCCGGCGGCCGCGGCGCGCACCGCCGCCGCGTCGCGGATGTCGTCGCCCGCCGCAAGGTCGAAGCCGACGACGGCGTGCCCGTCGCGCTCCAGCGCCGCGCGCGTCGGGCGGCCGAGGATCCCCCGGTCGCCCGTCAACAGGACTCTCACCGGATCACCCGTCGATCCCGCCGGTCGGGGCGGCGAGGCTCGACCCGGCGGCGGCCGCGCCGCCGCCGAGGACGCGCTCGCGCAGGTCGTCGCCGCCGCGCACGCGGCGCATGCCGCGGATGCCGAGACCGCCGTCGGTCTCGATCACCGAGCCGGTCATGATCGCGCCGTTGGCGCGCGAGCCGGCGAGCACGAACGCGGCGGCGTGGTCGGCCGGGTCGGCGTGCTTGGCGAGCGGCACGACGCGCTCGACCTCGCGGTCGGTGTTCGACTCGTGCGCGTGCGCACGCAGCGGTCTGCCGTCCGCGTCGGTGCCGAGCGCCTCCGGCAGCGTGATGTTCGTGCGCGTCGCGCCCGGCGCGACCGCGTTGACGCGCACCGCCGGCGCCCATTCGTGCGCGAGCTGGCGCACGACGCCGAGCGCGGCGTGCTTGGAGGAGATGTACATGATCCCGCCGCCGTCGGGCCAGAACGACGAGTTCGACAACGTCACCACCAAAGTGCCGTTGGACTCGACCAGCGCCGGCAGGGCCGCCTTCGCGCCGAGGATCACGCCCTTGACGTTGACGTCGTAGACGGCGTCGTAGGCGGCCTCGACGTTCTCTTCGGGGATGTTGGCGAGGTCTCTGAACATGTCCGACAGCCCGGCGTTGGCGACGAAGACGTCGAGTCTGCCGAAGGTCTGCACCGCATGCGCGACGGCGGCCTTGTTGTCGGCCAGCGAGCGCACGTCGGCGACGAGCGTCGTGACGGCGTCACCGTGCGCGGCGGCGACCTCCGCCAGCCGCTCCGCGTTGAGGTCGGTGACGCAGACGCGCGCGCCCTCGGCGACGTAGCGGTCGACGACCGCGCGGCCGATTCCCGAGCCGCCGCCGGTGACCAGCGCGACCTCTCCTTCGAGCCAGAGCATCAGGTGATTCCCTTCGTGGTGAGGTTCAGATCCAGTCGACGAGCACTTCGAGCGTGCCGTCGACGATGCGCGACTCGATCGGGTCCAGCGGATCCTTCGCCGGTCCCTTCGTGACGGCGCCGGTGGCGGCGTCGAAGCGCGCGCCGTGCATCGGGCACTCGACCAGGCAGCCCTTCGGCAGCCGCCCCGGCACGAGCTGGAAGTCCGAGTGCGGGCAGGTCGCGTCGTAGACGTGGAAGCCCTCCGCGGTCGTCGCGACGATCAGCTCGCGGTCCTCGACCATGTGCGTCGTGAGGAAGCCGGGGCGCAGCTCGGCGGTCGTCACGACCGCCGTGAACGTGCCGGTGCTCTCCATCTCAGAAGAGGACCGAGAGGTTCGTCGCGGTGATCACCGTCTGGTCGACGAGGATCGTCCGTCTGCGGACCTTGTACGACTCGCCGTCGGGCACGAGCAGGTCTCTGCGCACACCGGTGAAGAGCTGGTAGTCGAGGTCCTGCCGCGTGCGCGTGACCATGAAGTTGATCCGCGCCTCCAGCTCCGGCCCCTCGGCCGCCCGCTCCAGCCGCAGGTTGGAGACGTAGTGGCGGGTGCGCGACGGCGGCGTCTCGGCCCACGCGAACTCGGTCTCCAGCCGCTTCACGCGCGTCATCAGCGTCGCGTGGTCGTCGACGAAGAAGCCGAACTCGTGGAAGCCCTCGCCGTCGGTCAGGAACTGCGTCGTGCGGACCGGCATCGAGTACGCGACGTCGTCGGTGAACAGCTCCAGCCAGTCGGCGAACTTGTAGGTGTCGAGCAGCTCGGCCTCGTGGTGGAGGAACTCCAGCACGCGCCCGTACTCGTCGGTGTTCGGCAGCACGGCGGCGCCGCTTCGCACAGCGCTCACGCCGTCACCTCTCTCGTCATGTAGGTCCGCCACGCCGCGTACCAGGAGCGCTGCGTCATCTCGCCGTAGGCGTCGGCGTACGCTCTGCCGGGGCCCGGCCAGCTCTCGTCGATCTCGCGCGCGATGCCCATCGTGTGGTGGAGCGTGTGCTGCTTGGCGGCCGGGCCGAGCGCGGCGCGCGTGCAGTCCTCCCAGTTCTCCATGTCGTCCTGGTCGTAGATGCCGGCCGGGCCGAAGGTGCGCGCGTAGGTCTCGTACGTCGCCTTGCGGAACTCCGGCGAGGCGTCTCTGTCGACCGCCAGCCACGACCACATCCGCGTCCGTGTCGGCGAGATCGGGACCTCGAGGCGGAAGTTCAGGAACGGCACGTCTCTCTGCCCGATCGTGCCGCTGCTCATCAGCTGCAGCCAGTGGAAGTTCGGCCACACGGTGCCGGCGGAGTAGGCGGTCTTGCGCGCCATCTCGACCTGCTCGGGCGTGAGGTGGTCGGGGATCTGCGCGCGCAGCTCGTGCGGCAGCCCGAACAGCTCGTACTCCTCGGTCGGCGCGCCGCCGGTGAGGTGCAGGATGTGGCCCTCCTCGGCGACGATCATGTGGCCGTGGGAGGCGAAGTCGGGGTCGTTGGGCAGCATCCCCAGCTCGACCAGCGAGTGGTGCGCGGAGAAGACGTGGAAGTTGTCGGTGAAGTTGTCCGTCGCGAACTTCCAGCCGGTCTCGACGTCCCACACCTGCGGCGGCCCCAGCACCTCGACGCCGCCGGTGCGACCGACGATGATGTCGAGGTAGTACTTCATGTCGCCGAGGAAGTCGTGCAGCGGCGGCGCCTCGGGGTCCCACGTCGCGAAGATCAGGCCCTGGTAGCTGTCGTGCTGGGCGACCGGGATCAGGCCGAGGTTGGGCTTGTCCAGCTCGCCCTCCTCGTAGTGCTCCTCCGCGGCGGCCGTCATCAGTCTGCCGTCGTTCTTGTACGCCCAGCCGTGGTAGGGGCAGCGCAGGAAGGAGGCGTTCTCGCGGTCGGTACGGCAGACGCGCATGCCGCGGTGACGACAGGAGTTGAGGAAGACGCGCACGACGCCCTCGTCGTCGCGCACGAGGATCACGGGATCGATCCCGCACGAGCGCGTGACGAGGTCGCCCGGCTCCGGGATCTCGCTCTCGTGGCCGATGAAGAACCAGCCTCTGGCGAAGATCCGCTCCTGCTCCAGCTCGTAGACCTCGGGGTCGGCGAAGATCCGCCGTGAGATCAGACCCTCTTCGGCACGGGCGAGGTCGGCGATCTCCTGCCCGTTGGACAGCCGGGCGGAGGCGGGACGCGGCGAGGTGGTGCTCATGGGGACTCCTGGCGGGCGGTGGCGACGGGCTCGTGTGCGGCGCGGATCAGCCCGCGCACGCGATCGGGGGACAGCGGGCAGCTGCGGACGACGACGCCGTGGTCGGCGAGCGCGCCCTCGACGGCGTTGGCGATCGCCGCCATCGGGCCGATCGCGCCGCCCTCTCCCAGCCCCTTGACGCCGAGCGGGTTGAGCGGCGAGAGGGCGTCGACGTGCGCGAGGCGGAACTCGGGCAGCTCGGCGGCGGTCGGCAGCAGGTAGTCCATGAAGCTGCCGGTGCGCAGCTGGCCGTCGTCGTCGTAGACGAGCTCCTCGTAGAGCGCGCCGCCGATGCCCTGCATCGTGCCGCCGACGATCTGGCCGTCGGCGATCGCGGGGTTGACGGCGCGGCCGCAGTCGTGCGCGACCGCGTAGCGGAGGACCTCGACCTCGCCGGTGCGCGGGTCGACGGCGACGACCGCGGCGTGGACGCCGGCGGCGTACGTGACCGGGCCGGGGTAGTGCTCGACCTGCGCGTGCAGCCGCGCCGGCGCGCCGGCCGGGCGACCGGGGTTGAACGGCGTCAGCGCGCCGCCGATCGCCGCCAGCGGCAGCTCGTCGTCCTCGCCAACCTCGATCCCGAGCTGCGCGGCGGCGGTCAGCGCCTGCTCGCGCAGCGCCGCGCACGCCTTCGCGACGGCGTTGCCGCCGACGACGACCGAGCGGCTGGCGATCGTGCCGAAGCCGGTCGCGATCGCGCCGGTGTCGCCGCCGACGACCTCGATCCGGTCGAGCGGGATCCCGAGCGCGTCGGCCGCGATCTGACCGAGCGTCGTGCGGTGGCCCTGACCCTGTGAGGAGGAGCCGGTCGCGACGCGCACGCGGCCGCCCGGCAGGACGGTCGCCGAGGCGCTCTCGAACGGGCCGACGCCGGTCCCCTCGACGTAGGCGGCGTAGCCGACGCCGACCTCGCGGTGGCTGCCGGCGCGCGCGGCCCAGTCCTCGTCGGAGACCAGCTCGCGCGCCGTGCGCAGCAGCCGCGGGTAGTCGCCGGAGTCGTAGGTCTGACGCGTGCCGTCGCGGTAGATCATGCCCGTCTCGTACGGCAGCGCCGATGGCGGGATCGCGTTGCGCTCGCGCACGTCGGCCGGGTCGAGCCCGAGCGTGCGCGCGAGCCGGTCGACGATCCGCTCCATCGCGAAGACGGCCTCGGGGCGCCCGGCGCCGCGGTAGGGCGCGGTCACGCCGGTGTTGGTGATCGCAGCGCGCAGCTCGACGTCGACGACGGGGATGTCGTACATGCCGACGAGGTGCGTCAGCGTGTTGTACGGCACGACGAGGCCGAGGATGTTGAACGCGCCGCAGTTGTGGACGACGCGGTCGCGCAGGCCGACGATGCGCCCGTCCCCGTCAGCGGCGAGCGCGATCGTGTGGACCTGCTCGCGGCCGTGGGTCGTGGCGGAGAAGTGCTCGGAGCGGTCCTCGATCCACTTCACCGGCCGCCCCAGCTCGCTCGCGACCCAGGGGACGACCAGCTCCTCCGGGTAGATCGCGCCCTTCGGCCCGAAGCCGCCGCCGACGTCCGGGGCGCGCACGTGCAGCGTCTCCGGCGCGCGCCGCAGCGCGCCGGCGAGGAAGTCGCGCAGCTGGTGTGGCGTCTGCGTCGAGGACCAGACGGCGAGCGTGCCGTCGTAGGGGTCGGGCGCGGCGACGACGCCGCGCGTCTCGATCGGCGCGGCGACGTGGCGGTGGGAGCGGAAGGTCTCCTCGACGACGACGTCGGCGTTCGCGAACGCGGCCTCGGGATCGCCTCTGACGAAGTGGTAGCTCAGCGCCTCGTTGGTCCCCCACTCCGGCTCGACCAGCGGCGCGCCCGGCTCCAGCGCCGCGACCGGGTCGACGATCGCCGGCAGCGGCTCCAGCTCGAACTCGATCAGCTCGAGCGCGTCCTCGGCGAGGTAGCGGCTCTCCGCGACGACGATCGCCAGCGGCTGTCCGACGTAGGTGACGCGCTCGGTCGGCAGCGCGGGCATCGGGTGGACGCGCGAGGTCGCGCCGGTCGACTCCCTCACCGGCGGCGGCGTGATCTTCGCGATCTGGAAGACCATCGGCTCGACCTGATCGGCGAGGTCGGCACCGGTGTAGACGGCGACCACCCCCGGCATCAGGCGCGCGAGCGTCGTGTCGACCGAGACGATCCGCGCGTGCGCGTGCGGGCTGCGCAGGAAGGCCGCCTCGGCGCCGCCGGGCGGGTCGATGTCGTCGACGTAGCGGCCGGCGCCGCGCAGCAGCCGCTCGTCCTCGACGCGCGGCACCGACTGACCGACGAGCGCCTCACGCGCCATGAGCGCCTCCGGTCGACGCGGACGCGTCGGAGGTCGCGGGCGCCGCTCCCTCGATCGCGGCCTCGGCGGCGCGCACCGCTCTGACGATGTTGAGATAGCCGGTGCAGCGGCAGAGGTTGCCCGAGAGCGCGTCGAGCAGCTGCTCGTCGCTCGGATGCGGGTGCTCGCGCAGCAGCGCCTGGGTCGTCATCAGGAAGCCCGGCGTGCAGAAGCCGCACTGCATCCCGTGCTCTTCATGGAACGCCTGCTGGATCGGATGCAGCGCGTCGCCGCCGTCGGCGCTCGCGGTCGTCCCGGCGAGCCCCTCGACGGTCTCGATCTCGGCGCCGTCGACCTGCGCGGCGAAGACGAGGCAGGAGCGCTGCGGCTCGCCGTCGACGAGCACCGTGCAGGCGCCGCAGACGCCGTGCTCGCAGCCGACGTGGGTGCCGGTCAGGCGCGCGCGGTGGCGGATGAAGTCGCTCAGCAGCAGCCGCGGCTCGACCTCCGCGACCAGCTCGGCGCCGTTGACGGTGACGCGGATCGGGACTGACTCGTTCAACGCGACTCCTTCGCGGCGGGTCGGCGAGCGCTCACGTGGCGCGCGGCGGGTCGGCGAGCGCTCACGCGGCCCGCTCGATCGCTTCGGCGATGGCGGCGACGGCCAGCTCGCCGGCCAGCTCGCGGCGGTAGTCGGCGCTGGCGTGGACGTCGCCGAGCGGGTCGATCGCTGCCGCGACCAGCTCGGGCACCTGCGCGAGCAGGCCGGGGTCGCGCGGATCTGCCCCGTCGAGCAGCCGCTCGACCGGCTCGATCCGCCGCGCGCGGTCGCCGACGCCGAACAGCACCAGGCGCGCGGACGCGCCGTGTTCGACGAGCGCGACGGCGCCGACGAGCGCGAAGTCGCCGCGCCGGCGCGCCAGCTCGCGAAACGACCAGCCGGCGCGCGGCCGCGGTGCCGGGAAGGTCACCTCGGCGAGCATCTCACCCTGCTCCAGCGCCGTCTCGTAGTAGGAGACGAAGAAGTCGGCGGCGGCGAGCTCGCGGCTCCCATGCGTGGAGCGGATCGTCATGCGCGCGTCGAGCGCGATCGCGATCGCGGGCAGCTCGGCGGTCGGGTCGTGATGCGCGATGCTGCCGCAGATCGTGCCGCGGCTGCGGATCTGCGGGTGGCCGATGTGAGCGATCCCCTCCGCCAGCAGCGGGAAGTCGGCGGCGACCTCACGGTCGCGCAGCAGCTGCGCCTGCGTCACGCCGGCGCCGACGACGAGCGCGCCGTCGGGCAGGCGGCGCAGCCCCTGCAGCGCCTCGACGCGGCGCAGGTCGACGAGCACCTCGGGGGTCGAGAGGCGGAAGTTCATCATCGGCACGAGCGACTGCCCGCCGGCGATCACGCGCGTCTCGCCCTCCCCGTCGGAGAGCAGTGCGAGCAGCTCGTCGAGCTGGGTGGGAGCGTGGTAGGTGAACGGTGCCGGTTTCATGGTCGTCGCCAGGGGTCCAGAAGCTCGACGACTGTATACAGTATTGCCAATCTGCGCAAGAGGCCCGTTCCGTTCCGGCGAGGCGTATCCTCATTCAGGTGCAAGGCCCCCCGATCGCATCCACTCCCGAGCTGCGCAACCGGCGCACCACCTCGGACCACATCGCCGACGCACTGCGTGCGGCGATCAACGGCGGCCAGTTGGAGGACGGCGCCGTGCTCAACCAAGTCGAGCTCGCCGAGCACTTCGGCGTCTCCCGCGTGCCGGTGCGCGAGGCGATGCGCCGGCTGGAGGCGGAAGGGCTGATCGACGCCTCCGCCCACCGCCGCGCCGTCGTCCGCGGCCTCAGCATCAGCAGACTGAGCGAGGCGTACGAGCTGCGCGCGCTGCTGGAGGGCCATCTCGCCGCCGCGGCCGTGCCACAGCTCGACAAGGCCCGGCTCGACAGACTCGCGGCGATCAACAGAGAGCTGCGCGAGACGACCGACCACACGCGCTACCTGGAGCTCAACGGCCAGTTCCACACGACGCTCTACGAGGCGGCGGAGAGACCGCTGGCGATCGAGTTCGTCGACACGCTGCGCCAGCGCGCCGAGCGCTACGTGCAGATGTGGAGCCGCGGCAGAGGTCTCGATCGCGGCAGACAGGTCGCGCGCGAGCACGCCACGATCATCAGACTGGCCCGCCAGGGCGACGCCGACGGCGTCCGCAGAGCGGTCACCGAGCACATCGAGCACACGCTCACCGCCGTCCTCGAGCTGCACGAGGACCAGCTGCCGGCCAACGGCGACGCCTCCTAGCGACCAGGAGGCGCCGCCCGCGGCTCAGGCTCAGCCGACCGGGAAGAACTCCTCCAGCCTGATCGGCTTCCAGACCTCCTCCGGCACGTCGACGGTGACCTGGAACGGCAGGCCGACCGGCTTCGTCGCGTCGATGATCCACTTCGCGTTGAGGGCGCCGTTTCTGGTGTCGTCCTCGATGCTGTACGCGGTCGGATCGAGCTCGCAGGTGTACGCCTCGGGGATGACGATGACGTCCTTGTCGGCGCGCACGCGCGTCGCGACCGCCCACATCACTCTCATCTCGTCGTACGGGTCGATGTCGTCGTCGACCACGACGCAGAGCTTCACGAACGGGTCGGCGCCGAGCGCGGTCAGCGCCGCGTTGCGCGCCTGGCCGTCGTACTCCTTGCCGATCGAGACGTAGCAGGCGAAGCGACAGCAGGCCGAGAACGGCATCGAGACCGCTCTCACCGACGGCACGACCGCGCGCACCTTCGAGAGCAGGTTGGCCTCGCGCCCGACCATGCCGATCAGGTTGTGCTCCGGGTGCGCGTTGAAGACGTCCTGGTAGATCGCGTCTCTGCGGCGCGTGATCGCCGTGACCTCGACGACGAGCGTGTCGTGCGCCGGGCCGAGGTACCAGGAGAACTCGCCGAACGGTCCCTCCCACTTGCGCACTCTCGGCAGCAGCTTGCCCTCGATCACGATCTCGGCGTCGGCCGGGACGTCGATCCCGAGCGTCGCCGACTTCGTCATCCGCATCGCCTCGCCGGCGAGGCCGCCGGCGACCTCGATCTCGTCGACCTCGAGCGGGCCGCGGTACTGCGACGCCATGTAGAGCGTCGGGTAGTGGCCGATCACGATCGCGACCTCGAGCGGCTCGTCGCGCTGCTCCTGCTTGTGATGCATGTGCCAGATGTGCGAGTAGGCGCCGGGGTCGAGCCGCAGCTCCTTCGGGCCGATCACCTGGATGCGGTAGATGCCGGCGTTGTAGGCGCCGTTGTCGGGGTCCTGCGCGACCGTGACGCCGGAGGAGATGTACTCGCCGCCGTCCTCACCGCAGTGGACGATGTTGGCGATCTTGGTGACGTCGACGTCGTCGCCGGTGAGGACGATGTCCTGGACCGGGCCGCTCTCGACGCGCTCCGGCTTGATCAACGTGCCCTGGCGCTCGTCGTAGGCGTGCGCGAGGCCGGCGCTGTCGGTGTCGAACAGCAGGCCGAGGCGGTCGCGGTGGCCGAGCGCGTTGCCGAGCACCGGCACGTCACAGCCCTTGACGTCCTCGAACAGAACCATCGGGAACTGGCCGTCGTCCTGGAACTTGCGCAGCACGCCGGTCAGCTCGAGGTTGGGGTCGACCTGCTTCGAGGTCTTCAGGTACGACTGCGGATATGCATCCTCGACCTGCTTGATGAACGTACGAAGATCCTTGGGCACGTGCGCTGTCCTCCGTGAATGAATACAGTTGCCAGTAGCCTAATGACTGGCGGTCACCTGTCAAGCTGTCGGCATGAGAAAGACCCTGAGGAGCGATCTGGAGACGGGCTCGCGCCGCCGCGACGAGCTGCTCGCCGCCGCCGAGCAGCTGATCGTCGAGCGCGGCCTCTCAGCGCTCACCGTCGACGACGTGACCGGCCGCGCCGGCGTCGCGAAGGGCACCTTCTACATCTACTTCTCCGCCAAGGGCGAGCTGCTGGCGGCGCTGCGCGAGCGCTACGCGGCGGCGATCTGCGCCGAGCAGGAGCGCGCGCTCGCCGAGCTGCCGGCCGAGGACCACGGCGGCCGCCTCGACCGCTGGGTCGCGGAGGCGATCGGCGCCCACCTCGAGCACGAGCGGCTGCACGACGCGCTCTTCCACCACGAGCTGCCGGCCGACGCGATCAAGACCGGCGTCACCGCCGCCAACCCGCAGCTCGACCTGCTGGAGCGGATCCTCGGCGCCGGTGCCGCCGCCGGTGCCTTCGCGCTCGCCGACGTGGAGACGGCGACCGCGCTGCTGTACGGCGCGATGCACGCCGCCGTCGACCTGCTGCTCGACCGCGGGCAGCGGCCGCTCGACGTCGACCGCGTGCTCAGCGCGACGCAGCGGTTCGCGCGCGGCGCCGTCGGCGCGGACGCCGCCGGATGACGATGACGTTTGTCATCGAGGATTGGTGAGGGTCGGGACTACCGGACACGCGCTGCCCGGGTGACGCTGTATGCATGACCAACAACCCTGATTCCACTTCAGCGGTCTGGGTGCGCGGCCTGCGCCGGACCTACGGGCAGGGGGCTTCGGCGTACGAGGCCGTCCGCGGGGTCGATCTCGACGTTCCAGTCGGGTCGATCACCGCGCTGCTCGGCACCAACGGCGCGGGCAAGACCTCGACCCTCGAGGTGATCGAGGGGCTGGCCCCGGCGACCGCCGGCGAGATCCGCGTGCTGGGGCTCGACCCCGTCGCCGACCGCGCCGCCCTGCGCCGCCGCACGGGCGTCCTGCTGCAGCGCAGCGGCTTCTCCGGTGACCTGACGGTGCGCGAGACGCTGCGCATGTGGAGCGCGACCGTCACCTCCCCGCGCTCGGTCGACGAGATGCTCGCGCTGCTCTCGCTCGAGCAGCGCGCCGACGTGCGCATGCTCGCCCTCTCCGGCGGCGAGACCCGCCGCGTCGACCTCGCCTGCACGTTGATGGGCAGCCCGGAGCTGGTGATCCTCGACGAGCCCACGACCGGCCTCGACCCCGAGAGCCGTCGCGAGGTGTGGCGGCTCGTCTCCGGCCTGCGCGACGGCGGTGCGACCGTGCTCATCACGACGCACTACCTGGAGGAGGCCGAGACGCTCTCCGACCGGCTGGAGATCATGCACGCCGGCCAGATCGTCCGCTCGGGGACGCCGACCGCGATCGCGGCGGGACATCCGTCGAAGATCAGCTTCGTCAGCGCCGCCGGCGTGCCCGAGGACCTCGCCGGCGTCCGCCGTGTCGTCCACGAGCGCGACCGCACGACGCTGGAGACCGACGCGCTCCAGACCTCGCTGTCGGACCTGCTCGCCTGGGCCGCCCACAACAGGGTCGAGCTCGACGGCCTCGACGCCCGCAGCCCGAGCCTCGAGACGGTCTTCCTCTCGATCGCCGACGGCCGCGACCCGGCTGTCAGCGCTCCCCAGGACATCGAGACCCCCAAGGAAGGAGCCCTCCGATGACCACGCTTGCCGATCGCTTCTCGCTGCGGCGGACCCTGAGCCTGGCGCGCTGGAACGCGGTCCTGCTCTCGCGCAACCGCCTCGCGTTCGTCTACGCGGCGGTGCTGCCGCTGCTGCCGCTCGCGCTGCTGTTCACCGGCGAACGGGGCGCTCCATCCGTCGGTGCCGGCGCGATCGTCACCATGTTCCTCGTCATCGCGCTCTTCCCCGTCTACTACAACGTCCTCTCCCAGTTCGTCAGCCGCCGCGACGAGCTCGTGCTCAAGCGCATGCGGACCGGCGAGTCGCGCGACGCCGAGCTGCTCGCCAGCATCGCGCTGCCGGGGGCGATCACGGCGCTGGTCCTGAGCGCGCTCGCGATTCCGATCGCCGCCGCCCTGGGGCAGTCGCTGCCGGTGAACCCGCTGCTCTACGCGGCGTTGACGGTGCTGGCGGTGATCATGTTCGCCGCGTTCGCCTACTGGACGGCGGCGTGGACCCGCAGCGCGGAGGCCGCTCAGCTGACCAGCATGCCGATCATCCTGATCGCCTCGATCGGACCGCTGACCAACTCGATCCCCGACATGTCGGAGCGGCTGCGCGACCTGCTGTCGCTGACGCCGGGCGCCGCGATCTCCGACCTCGTGCGGATCGGCTGGTTCGGCCTCGACGGGCCGGGTGCCGAGGAGGCAACCTTGACCTTCGCCGAGACCTGGTCCCAGGCCGGCAGACCGCTGCTCGTGATCGCGGCCTGGACGTACGTGGCGGTCGTGCTCGCCCGCCGGTCGATGCGGTGGGAGCCGCGCGCCTGATGACGAAGCCCGGCACGCGCCGTCGCTGGTCCGACCTCAACGGGGTCGAGCGTGTCGGGCTGTACACGCGCCAGTCGCTGTACCTGGTGCTGCTGGGCTTCAACGGCCTCCTGCTGGTGCCGGTGGCGCTGAGGCTCGACGATCGCGGCGAGGCGGTCGCGCTCCTGAGCGGCGGGGCCGTCGTGACCGCCCTCGGCTTCGCCGCCGCGATGGCGGTGCTGCGGCGCTTCCCGGCGGTGCAGCCGCTGCCCTGGCGTCGCATCGCGGCGCTGCTGATCGGGTGCGGGATCTACTACGCGATCGCCGCGACGGCGTGGACCGGAGACGCCCGCGGCGCCGCGGTGACCTCCGTCGTCGCCACCCTGACGCTGACGCTCGGGCTGTTGCCGGGCCCCAGGCTCCCGCTCGCCCTCCTCGCGCTCTCCGGTCTGCTGTTCTGGATCAGCGGCGGGGAGCCGACCGACGCCGCGCCGGGCCTGTTCTTCGCCGCGACGTTCCTCGTCACCGCCCGCGCATCGATGTGGCTGCTCGGGATCGTCACGGACCTGGACGTCGCGCGGCAGGCCCAGGCCCAGCTGGCGGTGGTGGAGGAGCGCCTGCGCTTCTCGCGCGACGTGCACGACGTGCTCGGCCGGCGCCTCTCCACGATCGCGGTCCAGGCCGAGCTGGCCGCCACCCTCGCCAAGCGGGGCGACGCGCGTGCCGCCGAGCGGATGCTGGAGGTGCGCGGCGTGGCCCATGAGGCGCTGCGCGAAGCGCGCGAGCTGGCGCGCGGCTACCGCTCCACCGACTTCCACAAGGAGCTGGAAGGTGCCCGCTCGCTGCTGCGCTCGGCCGGCATCGAGGTCCGGCTGAGCGTCGACGCGATGCCGCGCGCCTGGCACGAGGCCGCCGGCTGGGTCGTGCTCGAGAGCGTCACCAACGTCCTGCGGCACTCCGATGCGCGCCTCGTCGACATCGCCTACGCCGATGGGGAGCTCAGAGTGGACAACGACGGCGCCCATCCCGGCGGCTCGTCCGACGGCTCCGGGCTGTGCGGGCTGCGCGAGCGCCTCTCCCCGCTGGGAGCGTCGCTGGTCGCGCAACCCGACGGCGGCGACCGCTGGACCGTCGTCGCGCGGTTCCCGGGCAGCGGACCTCTCAGCGCCACCGACACGACAGGGTTCCCCGCATGAGCACGCCGATCCGCATCCTCCTCGCCGACGACGAGCACCTCATCCGCACGGCGCTTGCGCAGATGCTCGACCTCGAGGACGACCTCACCGTCGTCGCCGAGGCGGTCGACGGAGAGCACGCGGTCACCGCGGCGGTCAAGCACGCCGTCGACGTGGCCGTGCTCGACCTGCAGATGCCGAAGCTCGACGGGATCGCCGTCGCCGAGCAGCTCAGCGAGCAGCTTCCCGGCTGCGCCTGCGTGATCGTCACGAGCCACGGGCGGCCCGGTCACCTCAAGCGCGCCCTCGCCGCCGGCGTGCGCGGCTTCCTGCCGAAGACGACCTCAGCGGTGACGCTCGCCGCCGTGGTGCGCACCGTGCACGAGGGCGGACGCCACGTCGATCCCGAGCTGGCAGCCGAGGCGATCGCCGCCGGTGACAGCCCGTTGACGCCCCGCGAGGCGGACGTGCTCGAGCTGGCCGCGACCGGCGCCCCGATCGAGGACATCGCGGAGCGAGCGTCGCTGTCCCCGGGGACGGTGCGCAACTACCTCTCGAACGCGATGACGAAGCTCAACGCGGCGAACCGCCACGAGGCCTGCGCGATCGCGCGCCGCATGGGCTGGATCTGAGCGACGCCGCGGCGAAGTCCCGCGCGGGGTGACCCGTCGGTTCTCCGCCACAGGTGCGGCGGCGCGCCCCCATGGCCGTCGCGACCGCGCGCTGGGAGGGTGCGATGCATGATCCGCCGCTCTCGTCTCCGCCCCCGCTCGTCCGCCGTCGCCGCGCTCGGGGCCGCCGCGCTGCTGTCCGCGTCCGCCGTGACGGCCGCGACCGCCGCGGCCGCCCCCGCCTGGCTGCCGCCGGCGCCGCTGGAGCTGCCCGTCACGGCGCTCGCGCAGCAGCTCCAGATCGGCTTCGGCGGCGGGCGCGAGCTGTACGCGCTGGCGCCGGCGAGCGGCGCGGCGCAGGAGATCGCGATCTTCGCGCGCGAGCCCGGCGCCGGCACGGGCGCCCTGCCGGCGCGGCAGGCGGCCTTCCCCTCCGTCACCGGCGGCGACGTCGTCGTGCCGCGGCTGGCCGTCGCGCCCGGCGGCGCGGCCGTGCTGGCATGGATCGACAGCTCGCGCGACGCGGGCAGACCGCTCCTGATGCGCGCGGCCTACCGCACCGCCGACGGCGCCTGGCAGCAGCCGGTCACGGTCGCGACCGCCGTCGCCGCAGGCGTCTCGCTGCCCGGCGAGCTGCCGCCGTTCGGGCCGTCGGTCGCGATCGGCGCCGACGGCACGGCCGCGGTGCTCGCGCAGCACGGCGAGGACAACTCCCCCGGCGAGCAGGGCTGGGACGCGCGCCTCGACGCCGTCGTCCACCGGCCCGGCGCGGGCGGCTGGGAGAGATCGGTGCGGCTGTCGACGCCCGACCGCTCGGTCGCGGCGGTCAACGTCGCGGTCGCGGAATCCGGCGAGGTCACGGCGGCGTGGGCGGAGGTGACCGACGAGGGCGCGAGCACCGCGCAGGCGGACGACGTCAGCACCGTCGTGGCGCGCCGCTGGGGCCCGTCGAACGGGATCTGGGACGCGCTGCAGGACGTCGCGCAGGCCGGCCTGTCGGCGAACGCCCGCGAGGTCGTGCTCGGCGTCGCCCCCGACGGTGCCGCGATCGTCGCGTACGAGCAGGTCGCCAGAGGGCTGATCACGGCGCGGGCGGCCCTGCGGGCGCCCGGCGCCGGCACCTTCGCGACGCCGCGGCTGGTCCCGACGAGACGTGTCAATGCGACGCCGATCGCCGCCGCGATCGCGCCCGGCGGGATCCCGACGGTGCTGTGGCACGCGCCGGTCACGGTCAACGGCGCCGATGCCGGGATCGGCGTCACGCGCGCCGCCGGCGACGGCTCGTGGGGCGCGCCGCGGCTGTTGTCGGCCTACGCCGAGCAGCGCTCGAACGGCGCGATCGTCACCACCGGTACGGACATGCTGGTCGCCTGGTCGGCCTCCGGCGGCGCGCAGCCGGTCGTGCAGGGCGTGCGCTGGCAGGCCGGCGCCGACGCCCCCGACCCGGTCCGCGACCTCGACGACGACGGCGGCAGCGGCTACCTCGTGCTCGATCAGCTCGTCGCCGACGGCGAGGGCGGCGCGGTCGCGACGATCGAGCGCGGCGACGGCCAGCGGACGGCGGTCTTCGACGGCGGCGCGCCGCTGCTGCGCGCGGCCGACGTGCCGCCGATCGCCTACGCCGGGCTGCCGGTGACGCTGACCGCCGACGTGCGCGACCGCTGGTCGCCCCTGGCGGGCACGCCGAGCTGGGAGTTCGGCGACGGCTCCGCGGGCGCGAGCGGCGCGAGCGTGACGCACACGTTCGCGGGCACCGGTGTGGTCACGGTCACGTTGCGCGCGCAGGACGCGCTCGGCAACGCGCTCGTGCGCAGCTTCGCCGTGCAGGTCGTCGCGCCGACGAGCGCTGGTGGAGGCAGCGGGGGCGGCGCCCCCACGCCGCCGCCGAGAAGAGCGGTGGCGACGCCGCGTGCGACGCTGGCACCGCCGGTCTGTCCGCGGGCGATCGTGAACGCCCGCCCGCGCAACGCCGCCAGAGCCCGCTGCGCCCGCTGGCTCCGAACGCGCGCCGCGTGGCGAACCGTCCGCGGCACGGCGAGCGGGACGACGCGAGTGGAGCTGCGCCTCGTCACGCCGGCGCCGGCGCGCGGCGGGACGACACGCGCGGCTCGCAGACGCGCGGCGGCCCGCACCGTCACTCGCGTCCTGCGCGCACCGGTCCGCAATGGCGCCTGGACCCTCAGACTGCCTGTGCTCAGAGCCGGCGCCGTGACGCTGACTCTGCGCCCGCTCGACGCCGCCGGAAAGCCCGCCGGGACGGCGGTCGTGAACAAGCTGCGACTGCGCTGAAGGACGTCGAAACGCCGAAAGCCCCGCATTCGCAGGGCTTTCGTTGAGTCGGGGAGACAGGATTTGAACCTGCGACCGCCCGGCCCCCAGCCGGGTGCGCTACCAGACTGCGCCACTCCCCGTGGCACTGCTTATGGGCGCGCTTGGACGCGCGCTGCACGCATGATACCCCTGTGCGGCGGGAGTGGGCGTGCGGGTCGCGTCAGGGCAGCTTCGATGCGAGCAGGTCGAGCTTCTCGATCGCCGGGGCCTCGGCGAAGAGGTCGGCCGCCTTCTCGCCGAGCGCCGTCGCGACGGCGCCTCTGAGGTGGGCGTCGCGGCCCTCCTCGGTCGCGAACACGTCGAAGATCGCGAAGGTCGTCGGGCCCAGCTGCGCGGCGAACCAGGAGGTGGTCCCCTGCTCGGCGTCGACAAGGTCCTGCGCGCCGATCAGGAATCTCGCGACGTCGTCCTCACGGCCCGGCCTGGCCTCCAACCGCACCCACAGTCCAACGGTCACCATCGGGCGCTCCTCTCACTCGGATGAGAGGCACCTACCCGATGTGGCGCGTCGATAGAGCGGGCGACGGGAATCGAACCCGCCCTAAGAGCTTGGAAGGCTCCTGTGCAACCACAACACTTCGCCCGCGGGTGCCCGGCGATCATAGCGACGGGCGCCGCACCTCTGCCGCCGCGGATGAGTTGGAACCTCAAACGACCCCGGAGGTTCGAACCCCGTATGCAGCGCCTCAAGCAGCTCAGACGTCTCCCCTCGCCCGCGATGCTGGTCGCGCTCGTCGCGTTGTTCGCGGCGCTCGGAGGCACGTCCTACGCCGCCCTCAGCGCCAACTCGGTCACCACGCGCACGATCCAGAACGGCACGATCAGAAACGAGGACTTCAAGGACGGCACGCTGCGCGGCCAGGAGTTCAAGGCCGACTCGCTCGGCGGCGCCGCGATCAAGGAGCAGGCGCTCGACGCCAGCAAGCTCGGCGCCGTCAGACTCGCCGCGCGCGCGACCAACGCCGACAACGCCTCGAAGGCGGCGCTCGCGACGAGAGCGACGCTGGCCGACAGAGCGACGGTCGCGACCGGCGCCGCGCGCCAGGTGACCGTCGCCGCCGACGGTGCCAGAAGCAACGATCGCGGCGGCGTCGTCTCGGTCACGAAGACCGCGACCGGCCGTTACCAGGTGGTCTTCGACGCCGACGTGAGAGCGTGCGCCTACGCCGCGACGCTGGCGATCACGCCGCCGCCGGCCGACAGAAGAGACGCCCCCGTCACCGGCGAGATCGCCGCCGCGCCGTTGAGCGGCAACGTCAACGGCGTCGAGGTCGCGACCGCCGACAGCGCCGGCCTCGCCGCCGACCGCGGCTTCCAGCTGATCCTCTCCTGCTAGGCATCCAGCCGCGAGTCCCGCCAGCGCGCCGGCGCGTCGGCGCGCTGGCCTGGAACTCGCAATTCGACGCCGTGGGACGGCTATCTCGTCGCGGCCGGTCTGCGTTCCTCGACCGGCACGTCGCCGCCGTCGTCGGTGATCGCCGGCGGCGGCCACGGGCCGCACCAGTTGTCACGCGCGCCGTCGAGCGTCACGACCGAGCCGCTCAGCGAGCGGCCCAGCTCCGACGCCAGCAGCGCGACCAGCCACGCGTGCTCGCGCGGCTGCCCGAGCCGCTGCAGCGGCACCATCCGCGCGACGCTCTCGCGCACCGGTGCCGGGTACTTGTCGAGCGCGTCGGTCTGGAAATGGCCGGCGGCGACGGCGATCACGGCGATCCCGTCGCCGGCCCAGCGCTCGGCCCACGCGCGCGTGAGCGACTCGACGGCGGCGCGCGCGGCGCTGGAGTGGGTCATCCCGGCGAGACCGTGGTGGGGTGACAGCGTCACGTTGACGATCGTCCCCCGCCCCGCCGGCCGCATCGCGCGCTCGACGGCCAGCTCGGCCATCCGCGTCGTGCCGCCGACGTTGAGCCGCATCACCGCCTGCCACCCTCTCGTCGCGATCGCCTCCGCCGGCACGAAGTACTGCCCGCCGGCGTTGTTGACGAGCAGGTCGAGGCGGCCGTGGCGCTCCAGCACCGTCGCGACGATCCGCTCGGCGTCGTCATCGACGCGGATGTCGCCGGTCGCCGTCGTCGCGGCCGGGCCCAGTCTCGCGGCCGTCGCCTCCAGCACCTCGGCGCGGCGGCCGGCGAGCACGACCTGCGCGCCGCAGGCGATCAGCTCGGCGGCCGCGGCCCGGCCGAGGCCGGTGCCGCCGCCGGTGACGAGCGCAGCCTGCCCGTCGAGCAGGCCCGGGGCGAAGATCTCCGACGACACGGCGCGCATCCTACGCCGCGGCCGGAAGCCGCGGCGCAGGCACGCGCGGGGACGCGCCGGGACCGCCTACTCGGCGTAGAGCAGGTCGCTGCCGGAGTTGAGCACGAGCAGCCAGCTCGCGGGCGCCGACGCCGACCAGGTGTGGAACTCGCCCCATCTGCCTTCGAGGTTGCGATCGCCCGCGATCGGGCCGATCGCGCCTCCCAGCGAGGTCGCGGCGATCGAGGTGACCGCGAGCGTCGGCTGCAGGCTGATGATCCCGACGCGGCGGAAGGCGACCTGGCTCTCCAGCGTCCCCTCGCTCCGCGGACGGGGCGCGACGCGCGGGCGTTCTAAGTGGCGTCGTAGACGGCCAGCAGCCGCTTCGGCGCGCGGTGGCGCCAGGCGCCGATCACCAGCTCGCGCAGCTCCTCGCGGTCGACCTGGTCGAGCGCGACGAGCGTCCAGCCCTGCCGGCCCCAGGCGCCGGCCGCCGCTTCGAACGTGGCGGGCTCCGTCGCCAGCACGGCCGCCTGCTCGGCCGGGTCCAGCCGCAGGCCCATCCGCCCCGGTCTCGGGAAGGTCGCGAACACTCTTCCTCTGACACGGAAGTCGGGCTTGCCCATGTGCGCCTGCTCGACCGTGTCGGGAAAGTCGAGCGCGAAGGCGCGCGCGTCGTCCTCGCTCACCATGCGCTTCAGCATTCCCCTTCGGCGCGCAGCAGCGCGCGGTAGCGGCGCATCGCCGCGGGCTGGAAGTCGTCGTGCGTCTGCGTCCGCAGCGCCGCGACGCGCTCTCTGTGGAACGGCGAGGAGAGGCTCTCGGCATGGCCGATCACATCTCTGACGGGGATCTCGTACGTGCAGCGCAGCCAGCGCGTGAGCTTCAGCGAGGCCCGCATCTGGGCGGCGTTGCCGAGGACCTCGCCGTCGCTGTAGCCGACGTGCTCGATCCCGATCGCGGCCCAGTTGAGCCCGACCGTGTGACGGCAGAGGAAGGTGATCGGCGTCAGCTGGACGATCCGCCCGCTGCGCGCGATCACGAACTGCGCACAGGTCCCCGGCCGCTCGCCCAGCTCGGCGTCGGGCACGTTCGGTACGAAGATCTCCCGCGTCGCGTCGACCGAGCCGGTCTGGGTCCAGTGCTCGACGATCACGTGCGGCCGCACTGTCGTCGTGGCGCCGCCGTAGTGGCGCCGCGCGTAGGCGGCGGTGTCAGCGCGGCGCTGCGCGGTGAGTGGGATGAACCGTCTCGTGATCGCCGGTCTGGGCGCGGCGGCCGGTTGGGCGGCCTGCGGCGCGGATGACGCGACCGGCGCGGGCGATGACGCGAGCGCGGCGAGCGCGAGCAGCAGCGAGAGCATCGGCGGCAGGATTGCAGCTCTGCCGCCGGATGACCGTCATCCAGGGCTCGCTCAGCGAGCCCCAGCTGACGGTCATCGGGTGATTCAGGCGGCGGGGCTCTCGCCGTCGGCCGGCTCCTCGCCCTCCGGCTCGCCGTCGGCGAGCAGGCGGTAGAGGTCCCGGCGGGCGTTCACAAGGATCCGCTGGGCCTCTCTGCGCTGGGCTTCGCTGCCGGTCTGGAGGACCTGCATCATTGCCATTCCGACCTCGCGGCCGGTGTGCATCAGCGCCCAGGCGTCGTCCGAGACACCGCCGGCCATCTGCTCCCACGGAGCGGGCTGGTCGTCGCCGCGGTCGGCGACGAAGGCGCGACCGTCGTCGGTCAGCTCGTAGCGCTTGCGGCCGTCCTGCTCGCTGGAGCGGATCAGCCCCTCGTCCTCGAGCTGCTGCAGCGCCGGGTAGACCGAGCCGGGGCTCGGGCGCCAGGCGCCGCCGGAGCGCTCTTCGAGCGCCTGCATGATCTGGTAGCCGTTGCGCGGCTCCTCGGCCAGCAGCAGCAGCGCCGCGGTGCGGACGTCGCCGCGCCGCGCGCGACCGCCGCGCCGGCCGCCGCCGCCCGGTCCGAAGGGGAAGCCGCCGCCCGGGCCGCCCGGGCCGCCAGGCCCGAAC
>NZ_JAWSTH010000073.1:0-33496 GCF_033542075.1 Conexibacter stalactiti | reverse complement strand
GAGCGCTACCCCGACGGCTGGGAGTCGCCGCTTCCGTACCTGCGCATCGTCGACGCGCCGTAGCGGCATGCAGCAGGTCGTGTCGGGCCTTCCGCCGCCGCTGGCCGCACCAGCTCTCCGGCGGCCAGTAGCAGCGGCTGGCGATCGCACTCGCGCTCGCGTGCGAGCCGGCCGTCACGATGATGGACGAGCCCACGACCGGCCTCGACGTCGTCACCCAGGCACGGATCCGCGACGAGGTGCGACGGCTGCGCGACGAGCCACGCCGCGCAGACCCGCCGTCGGCGTTCGAGCCGCTGCCCTAGCGCGCGGCGGCAGATGGAGCGTCGCTGCTGGCGGTCCGTGACCTGCGCGTCAGCTTCGGCGGCGAGGTCGTCGCCGCCGACGACGTCGGCTTCGCGATCGCGCGCGGCGAGTGCCTGGCGCTGATCGGCGAGTCGGGCAGCGGCAAGACGACGATCGCTCGCTGCGTCGCCGGCCTCCAGCGACCCGACGCGGGCGAGCTGACGCTCGCCGGGGAGCCGCTGGCGGCACTCGCGCGCGGCCGCACGCGCGAGCAGCGCCGGCGGCCGCAGATCGTCTTCCAGAACCCCTACCAGAGCCTCAACCCGCGCGAGACGGCAGTCGAGGCGGTCGCGCGGCCGCCGCGCGAGCTGGGTCGCGCCCACGCCACCGCCGTCCGCGCCGAGTCGCTGCGCGCCGCCGAACAGATGCTGGAGCGGGTCCACCTGCCACGGCGGCTGGCGCACAGCCGGCCGGCGGCGCTGTCGGGCGGCGAGATGCAGCGGGTCGCGATCGCGCGGGCGCTGGTCGTCGAGCCGGACTGCTGCTGTGCGACGAGATCACCTCCGCGCGAGCGAGGCCATGGCAGAACAGCTCCAGATCGACACTTGACTAGTCCGGTGAATATCGGTGCGTTTGTCCGTTCGAAGCTCGGCGTCTTTCCAGCCAGCCGGCTTCTCGCTCGCGCTGCGGCTGCTCCAGGAGCTGGCGGACAAGACCGCCGGAGTGCACGGCGGCCGTCCATCAGCCGTCGCCGATGCGCTGACGGAGGCGGTCGAGGTAGACGGCGAGCAGGAGGATCACGCCGGTGACGACGAGCTGCCAGTTGCTGCTGAGGCCGTGGAGGGCGAGTGCGTTGGCGAGCACCGAGAGGAAGACGGTGCCGAGCACGGCGCCCCAGATCGAGCCGACGCCGCCTTGGAGCGCGACGCCGCCGAGCAGGATCGCGGAGGCGACCGTCAGCTCGATCCCGACGCCCGCGTTCGGGTCGGCGATCGTCTGGCGGCCGATCATCATGATCCCGGCGAGAACGGCGCAGAGGCCGACGATCCCGTAGACGCTCGCGATCACCCAGCCGGACGGGACGCCGGAGAGCTCCGCCGCCTCGCGGTTGCCACCGACGGCGTAGATCGAGCGGCCGTAGACCGTGTAGCGGAGGATCGCCCACAGCAGCACGGCGACGCCGACCGCGACGAGGATCCCGACCGGGATCTTGTCGCCGAGGATCGCCGTGTTGCCGAGCGTCGCCGCGAGGTCGTTCTGCGACATGTCGATCGCCGTGTTGTCCGACCAGAGATAGGCGGCGCCGCGCAGGATCGATCCGGTGCCGAGCGTCACGACGAAGAACGACATGCCGACGCGGCCGATCAGGTAGCCGTTGACGAAGAACGCGATCGCGCCGCCGGCCAGCAGCGTCAGCAGCAGCGCCGGCAGCGGCGAGAAGCCGCCCGTGGCGAGCTTCGCGTAGAAGATCCCCGAGAGGCCCAGCAGCGCGCCGATCGAGAGGTCGACGCCGGCCGTCAACAGCACCAGCGTGCCCGCGGCGGCCAGCAGCAGCGGCACCGCCATGCTGCGCATCAGGTTGGTCAGGTTCGACCACGACGAGAAGGTCGGCTCGGTCGCGAGCTGGAAGGCGACCAGCACGACCAGCACCGTCGCCAGCCCGACGTACGGCGCGACCGGGCTCGTCGCCCAGCCGCGCGCGCGGCCTTCACGCGCCGGCGCGGCGACCGCCGCGTGCGTCTCGATGCTCATACCTCTGATTCCTTCCCGGCCGCGAAGGCCATCGCCGTGATCGCTTCCTCGGTCGCGTCGCGACCGCGCATCTCCCCCACCAGCTCACCGTGCGCCATCACCACGACGCGATCGGCCAGCCGCATCACCTCGTGCAGCTCCGAGGAGATCACGAGCACGGCCACCCCTTCGGCGGCGAGCGACTCGACGATCCGGTAGATCTCGGCCTTGGCGCCGACGTCGACGCCGCGCGTCGGCTCGTCGAGCACGAGCACCCTCAGGCCGCGCGCCGCCCACTTGGCGATCACGATCTTCTGCTGGTTCCCGCCGCTCAGCGCGCCGGCCACTGTGGCGACGCTGACGGCGCGGATCCCGAAGCGCTCGCGCAGCCCCTCCGCCCACGCGGTCTCGGCCGCCGGCCGGCGCACGCCACCGCGCGCGACGTCGCGCCACGACGGCATCGCGAGGTTCTCCGCGATCGACATCGACAGCACCAGCCCCTGGCGCTTGCGGTCCTCCGGCACGAGCGCGATCCCCGCCCGCACCGCTCTCGCCGCCGAGCCGAGCGCGACCGGCGCGCCGTCGACCGCGATCTCGCCGTCGTACGGCCACTGGCCGAAGAGCGTGCCGGCGAGGCTCGAGCGGCCGCAGCCGGCCTGCCCGGCGATGCCGACGATCTCGCCGGCGGCGACCTCGAGGTCGATCCCGCGCAGCGTCCGCGTCGTCAGCCCGCGCACCCGCAGCGCGGTCGGGCGCGGCGGGCGCTCGGCGTCCTTCTCGGCTGGCCGCTCGAACAGCCTCACAAGCCTGCGGCCGACCATCCGCTCGACGAGGCCGTTCTCGTCGATCTCCGTCGTCGCGCTCTCGGCGACGAGCTGGCCGTCGCGCAGCACGACGACGCGGTCGGTCAGGTCGAAGTACTCCTGCAGCCGGTGGGTGATGTAGACGATCGCGGTGCCGCCGGCGCGCAGCTGCGCGATCATCGCGTACAGCCGCTCGATCTCGGCGGCGGTCAGCGACGAGGTCGGCTCGTCGAACAGCGCGACGCGCGGCCGCAGCCGCACGACCTTCGCGATCGACAGCATCTGCTGGTCGTGCAGCGAGAGGCGGCCGGTCCGCAGCGTCGGCGAGACGTGCGCGAGGCCGATCGAATCGAGCAGCTCGCGTGCCGAGCGCGCCGCCGCCGACCAGTCGATCGCGCCAAAGCGGCGGCGCGGCAGCTGCTGCCCGAGCAGGTTCTCGGCGACCGACAGCTCGTCCTGGACGTGGACCTCCTGCGCGATCAGCGCGATGCCGCTGTCGAGCGCGCGCGCCGGCGAGCTCCACCGCACCGGCGCGCCGTCGATCTCGATCGTGCCCTCGTCGGGGGCGATCCGCCCGGCGAGGATCTTCAGCAGCGTCGACTTGCCGGAGCCGTTCTCGCCGACCAGCCCGACCGCCTCGCCATTGCGCAGCTCCAGCGCGACGCCGTCGAGCGCGCGCACGCCGGGGTACCGCTTCGTGATGCCGGTGGCGCGCAGCAGCGGCGGCGCCGTCGCGTCCGTCGCGCTCACAGCGGACATTCGGTCAGCGCGGAGGGCGCCGTGCGGACCATTTCCCTGTCGCTCGTCGAGACCTGTCTGGCGGGCTCGACGAGGAGGCTGCGGCCCTCCGCGACGGCGGCCAGCTGGTCGGCCGGCGAGGGCAGCTCGTCGATCGTCTCCCTGCCGTAGCACTGCGGCCAGAAGGTCGCGAATCTCGGCACTCTTCTGCCGTTCACGTGGTCGATCTGGCTGTTGGCGACGTACTGGCTCATCAGCGTGACGGGGAACAGCAGCGAGTAGTCGAGCTGGCCGTTGCGGACGGCGTCGATGCCGTCCTGCGCGAGGTTGAAGCCGATGATCGTCAGCTGGTCGCGCTTGCCGAGCTGCGTCGCCGCGCGCGAGGCGCCGATCGCGGTCACGTCGCTGTAGGCGACGATCGCGTCGGCGTCGGGCACGCGCTGCAGCGCGGCGTTGGCGGGCGCCAGCGCGCCGGCGACGTCGTCGGTTCTGTTGTCGAAGGTCGCGGCGACCTCGAGTCTGCCGCCACTGCACGCCTCGATCTCGGCGATGACGTTTCTCTGGTAGGTCGTCAGCGTCAGGTCGGGCTGGCCGTAGCCGCCGTAGATCACTTTGCCGCCGTCGGGGAACTTGCCGCAGAGCGCTCTCGCGACCAGTCTCGCCGCGACCTCGCGGCCGAGATGGACCGACTGCGTCGCCGGCGTGCGCGACTCCTCGAAGGCGAAGACCGGGATGCCGGCGTCCATCGCCCGTCTCGTCGGCGCGCTGAGCGCGTTCGGGTCGATCGGGTAGAAGCCCGACGCTCTCACTCTCTGCGAGGTCAGCTGGTCCATGTTCGTGATCAGCGTGTTGACCGGGTCTCTCGGGTCGGCCTGCAGCAGCGTCGGCGTGCCGCCGCGCGCTCTGATTGCCGCCTGCCACGCGTCCTGCGACTGCTTGACCGTCGGATTGGCGTTCCAGAGGCCGGCGAAGCCGGCCGTAACGCCGGCCGCGTCTCTTCTCGTGGTGGCGGCGCCGGCCTCCACAGCCGCGCTCGTCCCAGCCGCCGACGTGCTCGTGTCGTCGCTGCTGCCGCACGCTCCGAGCGCGATGGCAGCCGTGGACGCGAGCGCCAGAGCGCCCGTGAACCTCAGGTTTCTCATCCCGTACCTCTCGACCGTCGTGGGACGCGGGTCCCACGTTTTCCATGACGAACCGTGACGGTCGGCTCGTTGGTCGAGGCTACAATCTCGGATCCGAGATTGCAATATCCGGATCCGAAAATGGCGCTTGGCGTGCCCATGCGAGCAGCGCCTCACGCTGCCACGAAGGCAGGTGCTGCGGGGTCTTCGAGCGTCGCGCCCAGCTCCGGCGAGCGTGCGAGACGCCAGGGTCTCGGCGCGCGTCAGCGTGCGCGACGTTGCACTTCGAGCTCTCTCTCGAAGCGGCGCGTGACGAGGTCGGCAGCACGCAGCAGATGCTGGCGCGCGAGACGGCGGGCCTTCTCACCGTCACTTGCCTCGATCGCCTCCAGGATCGCGCGGTGGTCGGCGGCGTTGATCGTCAACTGGCGCTGACTGCCCGAGAGCGCGGCGAAGGTCGTGTTGTGCGGAAGGCGGCGACGCGACTCGCGCACGCTCGCGGCAAGGTGCGCGTTGTCGGCGGCCTCCAGCAACGTCGCGTGGAACCGCTCGTTGGCATCGGTCCAGCGCGACTCCAGCTCGCCGTCGCGATCGGCGGCGTCGGGCGCGGCGGCGGCTGCGACGATGCCGTCGAAGTCGTCGACCGCCGCGCGCAGCGCGGTCAGCTGCGCCGTTTGGATGCGCTCGGCGGCGAGTTCGGCAGCGAAGCCCTCCAGCTCGGCGCGGACCTCGTAGTTCTCGCGGATGTCGCGTGGCGTGGAGCCGATCACGAGCGCACCGCGCCGGGGGATGATCTCGAGCACGCCGCGCCCGCCCAGCGCGCGTACGGCCTCGCGCACCGGCGTGCGGCTGACGTTGAACTCGGCGGCCAGCGTGTCCTGCCGCAGCCAGGAGCCGACCCGGATGTCGCCAGTGAGGATCCGGCGATGGATCTCCTCGGCGAGGTACTCGCTCAACGCCCCTTCGCTGGTGGCAGCGAGAACGTCCTGGGTGCGGCTCATGACCGGGACTCTATCCCGCGGCGGAGGGCGTGTGCCCGGTCACTTGGCGATCAGCCCGCCGTCGATGACGATCGTGTGGCCGTGGACGTGGGCGGCGAGATCGGAGATCAGGTAGACGATCGCGCCGACGTGCTCGTGGGCCTCGGCGATGCGTCCGTCGGGAATCGATCTGATGACGCCGTCGAGGTGTCCGGGGATCGCGAAGATCTCGTCGTTGATCGGCGTTCTGGTCGTGCCCGGCGCGATCGCGTTGACGCGGAAGCCCTGCGGCGCGAGCTCGACGGCGACGGCGCGCATCAGCATCAGGACGGCACCCTTCGTCGCGCAGTAGACGACACCGCCGGCGGAGCCGACGAACGACGAGGTCGACCCGCAGAAGACGATCTGGCCACCAGGCGAGAGGTGGGGCAGCACAGCTCTCGTCAACCAGAACGGCGCGGCGACGTTGACCTGCAGCTGGACCTCCAGCTGCTCGGGCGTCGCGTCCGGGATGTAGGCCGGCATGAACGCCCCCGCGATGTGCAGGACCGTCGTGATCTCGCCGAAGGCCGCGAGCGCCGCGTCGACGATCTGCCGCGCCGCGTCGCGGTCGGCGAGGTCGACCGCCAGCGTCGCGACGCGGTCGGCGTCGAGGCCGGCCGCCGTCCGCTCGAGGCCGTCGGCGTCGCGATCGACCAGCAGCAGGCGCGAGCCCGCCTCGGAGAGCGCGCTCGCGGTCGCGGCGCCGATGCCGCTGGCGGCGCCCGTGACGATCACCGTCCGCTCGTCGATACCCGGCATCGTCCATCTGCTCATCTCTAACTCCTCGTTCGGGGTGCTGGTCTACGGGTGCTGGTCTACGCGACCGGGACGGCCCGATCGCTCAGGCGTGCGCGGTCGCCGAGGTCTGGCGGGCCGCCGATGCTGTCGTAGGGAACCCCGAGCGGGAAGGCGCTCGCCTCCGACAGCCGCGTGAACTGCCGCTCGCTGAGCCCGACCTCGAGCGCCGCGAGATAGTCGTCGAGCTGCTCGAGCGTGCGCGGGCCGATGACGGTCAGCAGCGACGTCGTCGCGCGCCGCGCGAGCTCCCGCTGCCACGCGATCGCGACCTGCCCGGCCCCGCGCCCCAGCTCGCCCGCGACCTCCACGAGCGCATCGACGACGGCCGTCTTCGCCGCCGAGTCCTCCGCATACGCGACCATCGGCCGCCCCTCCTCGCCGACCCGGTGCTTGGCCGTCAGCAGGCCGCCGCCGAGCGGCGAGTACAGCATCGCGCCGAGCCCGAGCCCCTCCGCCATCGGCAGCAGGTCGCGCTCGGCGGTCCGCTCGACGAGGCTGTGCTCGACCTGGATGCCGGCGAGCGGGGAGCGGCCGCGCAGCTCGGCGATCGTCTGACCGCGGGCGACGCGCCAGGCGGCGAAGTTCGAGAGGCCGCCGTAGAGGATCTTGCCGGCAGTCACGAGGTCGTCGAAGGCGCCGACGATCTCCTCGATCGGAGTGACGCCGTCGTCGTAGTGCGCCCAATAGATGTCGATGCGGTCGGTCTTCAGCCGTCTCAGGCTCTCCTCGACCGAGTGCACCATCGTGCGGCGGCTGTTGCCACTGCGGGTCAGGTGCCGATCGACGCCGGCGCCCCGCCCGTACTTGGAGCACAGCACGAACTCGTCGCGGTCGCTCACGAGCAGGTCGGCCAGGTAGCCCTCCGCCTCGCCCTGCTGGTAGTTGTCGGCGGTATCGAGCACCGTGCCGCCCGCCTCGGCGAAGCGCTCGAAGATCGCCCGCGCCTCGGCCGGCTGCGCGCCACGCCCCCAGGCGGTTCCGAAGGTCCCCGTTCCGAGCACGTACTCGGAGACTCGCAGGCCGCTGAGGCGGCCGAACGTCGTGTAGATCATCAGCGTGTTGGCTCCTGTCGTATCGGATCCTAGATTTCACGATATGGGATCCGAGATCAGTTGTCCATGTGACACACTCGGGCGATGCAGACCTCTTCGCCAGCCAGCTCCCGCGACAGCGCCCGATGATCGAGCGCCCATACGCCCTCGTGCACGAGCACGAGCCCTCCGGAACCGTCCACGTCTCCGGCGCCGCCGGCCTCGACGCTGACGACGTGCCGCTGACCGACGACCGCGCCGCCGTCGCGGCTGCGTTCGACCATGCCGTCGCGCGCCTGCGTTCGATCGGTCTCGACGTCGAGCACATCGCGAAGGTCAGCTACTACCTCGCCGACATGGAGATGCGCACGGCGGTCGACGCGCTCTTCAGGGAGCGCCTCGCCGCCGTGCGGCCGGCGCGCATGGTGATCGGCGTGAACGAGCTGCCACTCGGAGCACGCGCGCTCGTCGACGTCGTCGCCTATCGGCCCACCTGAGCATTCTCGGATCCGATATGGCAGTATCTCGGATCCGATAATGCGACTGGGAGTTAGACCGATGAACTTTCGCTTCGCGCCGGGAGCCGGACCAGCGGTCGCGGCGTCGGCGATGCTCGCGACGAGCCAGCCGAGCGCGACGCTCGCCGGCCTCGACATCCTCAGACGCGGCGGGAACGCGGTCGACGCCGCGCTCGCCGCGGCGGCCGTGCTGTGCGTCGCGGAGCCGATGTCGACCGGGATCGGCGGCGACGCCTTCGCGCTCGTCTGGGACGGCAGCCGGGTGCACGGCCTCGACGCCGGCGGCCCGGCGCCGCGGACGGCGCCGCGCCTGCCCGTGGCCGCCGACGGCCCCGGCTCCCCGGTCGTGCCCGGGGCGGTCTCCGGCTGGGAGCAGCTCAGCCGCCGCTTCGGGCGGATCGGGCTCGACGCCTGCCTGGCGCCCGCGATCGACCTCGCCGAGCGCGGCGTCGCGGCCGGCTACAACTGCGCGCGAGCATGGAGACGTGCCCACCGGGCACCGGCCCAGCTCGGACCGGCGCCGGCCGTCGGCGAGGTCTTCCGCCAGCGCGAGCTGGCGCAATCGCTGCGGCTGATCGCCGAGCACGGCGCCGACGGCCTCTACCGCGGACCGGTCGCCCGCGCAATCGCCGCGGCCAGCTGGCTGGAGGAGGAAGACCTCGCCGCCTACCGAGCGCGCTGGGTCGAGCCGCTCTCCACCGGCTACCGAGGCGCGGAGGTCGTCGAGCTGCCCGCGCCGACGCAGGGCGTCGCCGCGCTCGAGGGACTCGCGCTGCTGAACTCGCTGGAGCCGACGCTGCCGAACCAGGTGCGCGCCGTCGGGCTCGCGCTTGAGGACGCCTTCGCGACCGTCCGCGACGGCGCCGACGTCGGCGCGCTGCTGTCGCCCGCCCACCTCGCCGCCCGGCTCGGGCAGCCGGCGGTGCTGCGCCCGGAACTGCCCGGCGGGACGGTGTACCTCTGCTGCGTCGACGACGACGGCATGGCCGTCTCGTTCATCCAGAGCATCTTCGAGCACTTTGGCTCGGGCGTGGTCGCTCCCGGAACCGGCATCGTGCTCAACAACCGCGCCGCCTGCTTCGAGATCGCCGGCGAGGTGACGCCCGGCCGCCGCCCTTTCCACACGATCATCCCCGGGATGCTGCTGGAGGGCGGGCGGCTGCGCGCGCCGTTCGGAGTGATGGGCGCCTTCATCCAGGCACAGGCGCACGTGCAGCTCATCTCCTCTCTGCTCGACGAGGGGCTCGACCCGCAGGCCGCTCTCGACATGCCGCGCTTCCGCATCGACAGGGACGCGGTGCGGCTCGAGGAGGGCCTCTGGGATCGCGCGAGCGAGCTCGCCGACAGCGGCTACGAGGTGATCCTCGACGACGACCGCGCCGGGTTCGGCGGCGGCCAGCTGATCGACCTGCGCGACGGCCGCCTGCTCGGCGGATCCGATCGCCGCAAGGACGGCTTCGCGGCAGGATTCTGAGGATGCGCAACCCGTTGGAGCGGATCGCCGCCGACGACCGGCCCGTCATGCTGGTGCTGGGCCTGACGCTCGCGACCGGCGCGGTCGACGCCGTCAGCTACCTGTCGCTCGACCACGTCTTCACGGCGAACATGTCCGGCAACATGGCGCTCCTCGGGATCGACGCCGCGAACGGCCGCTTCCCGCTCGGCTACCTGGTCTCGCTCGCCGGCTTCACGCTCGGCGCCGCGGCGGCCTGGCGGTGGATGCGAGCGGCGCGCGGATCGGCGCTCGAGCTGCTCGTGCGCGGACTCTACGCGCAGATCGCGATCATGGCCGCGCTCGCCTTCGTCCTGGGCGTCGCCGACGTGTCCGACGACAGCGCGCTGCGCATGGCGGTGACGTTCGCGCTCGCGGCGGCGATGGGGCTCCAGACGGCGCTGGCGCGCAACGTCGGCGTCGAGGACGTCAACACGACCGTCGCGACGATGACGCTGCACGCCTACGCCGCCGACTCGCGCTTCGCCGGCGGCGACGCTCGGCGGTGGCGCCGACGGGTCGGCGTCGTCGCGGCGCTGTTCGCCGGCGCCGCGCTCGCCGTCTTGGCCGAGCGGGTGATGCCCTGGGGCGGGATGGCAGTCGCCGTGACGATCGTCGCGGCCGTCGTCCTGGGCGCCCACGCGACCTTGCGCTGCCGCGAGCCCGACAGATCCGCGACGACCGACCGACCCACAACCGAAGGAAGCCTGCAATGAGCGACGAGCAGCCGACGACCAACGTCGGCACCGACATCCTGTTCGAGAACGACGTCGTCCGCGTGTGGCGGATGCGGCTGGCGCCCGGCGAGTCCTCCGAGCTGCACCGGCACCTCCACGACCACGTCTTCGTCTACGCCAACCCCAGCGTCATGGAGGCCGAGGTGTCCGGCGAGGACGAGCGGATCCGCCAACCCTCCGACGAGGGCTTCACCTTCTACCGCGAGGTCGGCCGCGACGGGCTCCTGCCCCATCGGCTCACGAACGTCGGCACGACGGAGAGCACGCACTACATCGTCGAGCTGCTGGGCCCCAGCCGCAGCGACGAGCCCCAGCCGCCCGTCCACAACGGCCGCCTGATCCCAGGACACGAGACCAACTGGTGAACTCACGTGCCCGGGGAGTGGACCTGGGGCCGCGCTCCGGGTCTGCCAAGAACCCGCATGAAACCGTGACCGTGCAGGCGCCGGCGTGGTTTTCGTCGTCCTGCTCGAGGTAGCACCGACCGGCTTCTGGCGGTCGTCCGGGCAACGTCCGCTTGCCTGATCGGATGAGCAGTGAGGCGACCGCTCGGGCCGTCAAGGAGAACGTCGCCGCGACGGTGCCCAAGGGCCGCATGGGCCAGCCTGCGGAGGCCGCCGCAGTCGTCGCCTTCCTGGCCTCGGAACAGAGCAGCTACGTCGTCGGCGCGAACCTCTTCGTCGACGGAGGCCAGAACCAGATCTGAGCAGGGCGGCGTCGTCGCCGTCATCGGCTTCCCACCCACCCGAGCGGCGGCGGCGGCCTAACCCGTGCCGCGCGCGGCGGCGACGACGCGGCCGCGGGCGCTGCTGGGGAAGTCGTCGAGCAGCGCGCGGACCGTGCCGGCGTCGGCATTCGCGCCGAACAGCCCGCTGCCGGGCTCGAGCCGGATGCCGTCGGCGAGCGCTCCTGCCACGACCGGGTCGAAGCCGAGCGCGTCCACCAGGGCGCCGACGCGCTCGACATCGCCCGCGTCCTCGCCGGCGATCGCGATCGCCTTGCGGTCGGGCGAGCCGGCCGGTCGCGCCTCCGCCTCGAGGTCGTGGTAGCCCATGTGGTTGAACGCCTTGACGACGCGCGAACGCGGCAGGAACGCCTGGACGGACTCGCTCGAGGAGGTGCGCGGGTCGGTGAGGTCGTCGCGGTCGCCGTCGACCTCCCGCCAGTAGTTCATCGCGTCGATCACGAGCTTCCCTTCCAGCGCGTGCACCGGAATCGAGCGGTGCTTGCCGAGCGGGAGTGCGAGGATCGCGACGTCCGCCTGCGCGGCCGCCTCTACAGCGGTCGTGGCCGTCGCACCCGGAGCGAGCACGTCGACGATCAGCGCGATCCGCGCCGAGTCGCCCGAACCGGCGATGAGCACGCGGTAGCCGGCCGCGACCGCCAGGCGCGCGAGCACCGTGCCGACCTTGCCGGCGCCGAGGATGCCGATCGTCTCGGGTCCGTCGCGGAGCATGTCGCTCACGCGTCCCCCGTGCTCTGCGCCGGGCCCGCCACGGCCGCCGCCGGCACGTCGAGCAGCTCACGCACCATCGGGATGACTCTGCTGCCGTACAGCTCGACCGCGCGCATGCGAGCGCCGATCGGCTGCGAGCCGACGGTGTAGATCAGGTCGAAGCGCCCGACGCCGAGCGCTGTGACCGCTCTGGCGATCTTGCGCGCGACCGTCTCCGGCGAGCCGACGTAGAGCGATCCGTGCGCGACCTCCGCGTCGAACTCCTCGCGGCGCAGCGGTGGCCAGCCCCGCAGCGCGCCGATGCGGTCGCGCTGGACCTTGTAGCGCGAGTAGAAGATCTCGACCGCCTCGTCGTCGCTGTCCGCGACGAAGCCCGGCGAATGCATCCCGACCGGATGCGCGGTCGTGCCGAACTGCTCCGCCGCGCGGCGGTAGAGGTCGACGTAGGGGGCAAACCGCTCCGGGCTGCCGCCGATGATCGCGAGCATCAGCGGCAGGTTGTGGCGCGCGGCGCGGACGACCGATTGCGGCGAACCGCCGACGCCAACCCAGGTCGGCAGCCGTCCGGACTCGGTCTTGGGGAAGACGTCCGCGTTCTCCAGCGGGGCGCGCTTGCTGCCACTCCAGGTGACGGGCTGCTCGTCGAGCAGCTTGACGAAGAGGTCGACCTTCTCCTCGAACAGGACGTCGTAATCGGCGAGGTCGTACCCGAACAGCGGGAACGACTCGGTGAACGAGCCGCGGCCGAGAATCACCTCGGCGCGCCCTTCGGAGAGAGCGTCGACCGTCGCGAAGCGCTGGAAGACGCGGACCGGGTCGTCGGAGCTCAGCACGGTCACGCCCGAGCCGAGACGAATGCGCGAGGTGCGCGAGGCGATCGCGGCGAGCACGGTCTCGGGCGTCGAGATCGCGTACTCGGGCCGGTGGTGCTCGCCGAGGGCGATCGCGTCGACGCCCAGCTCATCCGCGAGCACGGCTTCGTCGACGACCTGCCGGATCGCGGCAGTGTGGGTCACAAGGGCCCCAGCGTCGTCCTCGGGGACGTCGCCGAAGCTGTCGAGGCCGAACAGAAGGTCGGTCATGGGCTACTCCAAGGTCTCAAGTGTGATTGACACGTCTACTATCCGCCGGACTATGATAGACGTGTCAATCACATGGGCGAGATGACTGCGAACACCCGACCGCAGCGGCGCAAGCGCCGCATGCCGACAGCAGACGAGCTGCGGGTCTGGCGCGAGTACATCGAGACGGCAGAGCTGCTCCGCACCCACGTCGCAGCGAGCCTGCAGCGCGAGTGCGGCCTCTCGACGGGCGACTACGTCGTCCTGCTCGCGCTCAGCGAGGCAGACGGGCACCGGATGCGCTCCTCCGAGCTGGCCTCCCACATCGGCTGGGACCGCAGCCGCCTCTCGCACCACGTCGGGCGAATGGAACGGCGCGACCTGATCCGGCGCGAGGAGTGCGCGACCGACAACCGCGGAGCCGAGATCGTCCTCACCCGCACCGGCGCAGACGCCTTCGACCGCTCGACCGTGCCCCACCTGCGCGAGATCCGCACCGCCTTCGTCGACGCGCTCACCGCCGAGCAGCTTGCCGCAGCGGGCGACGTCGCGCGCACGCTGCGCGCACACCTGACCGAGACCGATCAGCTGCCAGCGAACGGGCGCGCAGGTCGTTGACAGCCTCCCACGTCGCCCGGCGGCGTTGATGACGTCGTCCTAGGCCGCGTGTTCGAAGGCGATGGTGGTGCCCGTCCGGTCGTCGATGGCGCGGACCCGGTCGGCCTCCTGTGCGAGCCGCAATGGCTCCTTGATCTGTTCGAGGACGCGCGCGCCGATGTGCTGCTGGATCTCGGGGATGACGTATCTGCTGTTGGCCATGTCGATGAGGCTGCGGTCCTCGAGGACCGATTCGATGCCGGCGTAGAGCATCTCCTCGAAGGCGCGGGTCGGGTCCTCGGCGTGGAGGAGCGTCTCGGCCATCCGGTCGACGTGTTCGTCGGCATAGACCCAGCTGGTCCGGACGCGGTACCGCGCGGCGATCTCCGCGACCGTCGTCAGCTCGCCGGACGCGGAGCCGGGCGGCAGCTGCTGCAGCAGCTCGAGGACACGTCGCGCGACGGCCTCGACGAGGAGCGGGTCGGGGTGTGTGTTCGGGATCGGCTGCCATGCCGAACCACGTCGCAGATCTGGGCGAACCCACCCCTGTGGATTCCGGCCTCGCCGGCGGCGCGCGAATTTGGGACCAAGAAGCCTGTCCCGGCCCCAAACTCCCGCCAAAAGACGGCAAGCCGTTCCCTTCGTTGTCCTCCCTCTGACCCGCTACGAGTGGACGCAGAACGACGAAAGCCCCGCGTTTGCGGGGCTTTCTGAGGGGTGAGCGACGGGACTCGAACCCGCGGCCGCCTGGACCACAACCAGGAGCTCTACCAACTGAGCTACGCCCACCAAGTCGCCAAGGGAATCTACCAGCGGGCGCGAGATCTCGTCGTTTCGCCGCTGGACCGGGGATCTCCCGGCCTCAGGAGCCGGCGAGCGCGAAGGCCGGTTCGGTGCCGCAGGTGTCGAGCGTCATCGCCTGCAGCTCGCCGCGGGAGTGGACGCGGAGCTTGCGCAGCACGCAGCGGACGTGCTCGCGGGCGGTGTGGCTGGAGATCGCGAGGCGCTGGGCGATCAGCTTGTCGGGGACGCCTCGCAGCAGCAGGCCGAAGACCTCGTGCTCGCGCGCCGTCAGCTCGTGGGCGCGTGCGACGAGCGGGAGCACCTCGGCGGGCCGTGCCGGCTCGATCACGACCGCCCAGGTGCGCGGCAGCTCGGTCAGCGCGCTCGCGTGCACGGCGAGCCACGTGCCGCAACGCGCGCGGACCCGGGCGCGCGGCGGGCCGTCGGCCCCGCCGCCGTCCACGATCGCACGTGCCCGGCGCACGACCGAGAGGACGCTGTGCGGCAGCAGCTCGTGGGCGTCGTATGCGGGCGCGAGCACGTCCAGCCAACGCGTCGCTTCGCTCGTCGCCGACAGGACGCGCAGCTCGTCGTCGACGGTCAGGACGCCGGGCGCGGCCTCCGCGCCTCCCCCTCCCCCTTCCGGCTTCTCCCCACCGGGCCTTGCGATCGCCATCCGCAGGCCGTGGGCCACCTCCTTGGACAGCGCCTCGAGCAGCGCGACCTCCTGGGCAGCGAACGGCGGCGCGCCCCTTCTGCGCAGCAGGCATGCGTTCGCATAACAGGCGCCGTCGGCGATCGCGGCGACGCGCAGCTCGTCGCGGAGGCCATGCGGCGCGTACAGCTTGCGGTAGCGCGGCGACCGCTCCAGCTCGCCGCCGGTCGCGACCGACAGCACGCCGCTCGGCCGCCGCGCTCCGGCCAGGACGCGGAACTTCAGGACGTCGTCGTCGTCGAGCTCGTTCTCGACGAAGCCGATCCCGGTCTCGGGCGGCAGCCCGTGCATGACGCCTCCGGTCCACAGCAGCGTGCCTGGATCGGTCGCGCACCAGCCGCCGGCGTCGTGCGGCACCGCCCGGCGGACGGCGGCGACGACCTTGCGCAGGAACGTCTCGGCGTCGTCGCCGCTGACGCTCGCGGCGGCGACCGCCTCGCGCGCGATGCGCGCTCTGGTGGGGAAATCGGCGTGCTGCATCTCGGCGCGGAGACGGTAGAAGGCATTCCCTCGCCGCGCACTGGAGCTTCCCCTCAGAATCTGGGGGGTTCGCCGCTCACCGCGTTCGCCAGCTCGGTGCGAGAGCGCACACCGAGCTTGCGGTAGATCGCGGTCAGATGCCGCTCGACCGTCTTCTGGCTGAGGAACAGCGCGGCGGCGACCTCGCGGTTGCGATGACCGGCCGCGACCATCAGGGCGACCTGCAGCTCCGCCGGCGTCAGCTCGTCGATCGCTTCGGCGCCCGCCGCCGCGACGGTCAGCACCGGAGCGGCTGCCGGGCGCGTGGCCCCGGACCGCGGCAGCTCGCCCCCGGCCGCCAGCAGCTCGCGCTCGGCACGTCCACGCCACGGCGCGGCTCCGAGCGCGCCGAACGTCTCCAGCGCACGGGTCAGCGGCTCGCGTGCTCGCGCGCGCCGGCGGTCGCGCCGCAGCCGCTCGCCCCACAGCAGCGCGGTGCGGGCCGCCTCGAACGGCTGGCCGTCGTCCGCGTGCAGCTCCATCGCGCGGGCGAAGTGGTCGTCGACCGCGGCGGCCGGAGCCAGCAGACCCGCGCAGCGCTCGACCGCCGCGGGTCCCCACGCGCCGCCAGAGACGGCGCGCGGGCGGAAGCGCTCCAGCGCCGCCTCCGCGGCGGCGGTGCTTCCGGCGCGCGCCAGCGCCTCGACCTCGTCCGGCATCCACATGACGACCCCGGCGGCGCCCATCTGGATCTGCTCGGCGATGGCGCTCGCCCGCGCGCAGACCTCGATCGCCGCCTCGACGCGCTGCTGCGCGAGGTGGTCGAGCGCGAGCGCCCGCAGCGCATAGGCGAGCACCGCCCGCGAGCCGAAGCGCTCGCACAGCCCCGCCGCCTCGTCCGCGTGCGCCGCCGCGGCGGCGTCTCCGCGCCCCGCTTCGACCTCGGCCAAGACCGACAGCGCGAAGGCGAGGATCGCGTCCTGGCCGGTGACGCGTGCCAGCGTCACCGCCTCGTCCGCGCCCGCGAGCGCCTGGCGCCAACGGCCACGCCGGAAGTCGAGCTGCGCCCGCGCAGCCAACGGGTAGACGAGCTTGCCGAACGCGCTCGCCTCGCGCGCGGCCACGATGCAGCGGTCGAGGATCGCCTCGGCGCGCTCCCACTCCTCGATCCAGCACAGGCAGCAGCCAGCCAGGCCGATGACCTCGATCCCGAGCGCCAGCGGGTCGGCAGCCAGCACCGTCTCCATGTGCGCCGCGAGCACCGGCTCGCCGGCGTCGATGTTGCCGAGCGCGATCTCCGCCTCCGCGACGATGATGTCGGCGACCGTCGCGTAGGCCGGCTGGACGCCGGCCGCCAGCTCTCTGGCCCGGCGGACGTCGGCGATCAACGCCACCATGTCGCCGCTCATCATGTGCGCGACCGACGCCTCCAGCGTCAGCGCCGCCGCGGTCGCCCGATCCGTCTCCGCGAGCCGATCGGCCTCCGCGAGCAGCAGGCGACGCGCCGTCAGCGGGTCGCGGCGGAGCTCCACCTGGGCCGCGATGCGACGCGCCGCGCCAGCAAGCGCCTCACCCGCCTCGCCCGGGTCGATCCGCTCGATCGACTCGAGCGCCTTGCCAGGATGGCCCGCGTCGATCCACGCGGCGCCCGCGTCGACCCACCGTCGCGCTGCTTCCGCCGCGCCCGGGCTGAGCGCCGCGGCGCGATCCCACGCCCGCGCCGCCTCGGCGTGGCCGCCGCGCATGCGCGCGTCGCGCGCGGCAGCGTCAAGATCTGCCGCCACCCGCTCGTCGGGCTCGAACGCCGCGAGCGCAAGATGCCACGCGCGCAGGCGCGGATCGCGAGCGGCGTCCGCGAGCGCGCGATGAGCCGCGCGCCGCTCGGCGGCGGACGCCCCGTGGTACGCGGTCGAGCGCAGCAGCGGGTGCCGGATCGAGAAGCGCTCACCCGAGACCGCGACCAGGCCGGCGCGCTCCGCCGGCTCCAGCGCGTCGCCCGGCAGGCCCGACACCGCGAGCGCGCGCCCGAACGCCGGCAGGTCATCGGTCTGCGCCGCCGCCGCGAGCACCATCGCCTGCCGCGCGTCGCCGGGCAGCTGCGCGAGGCGCAGCTCGAGCGCGCGGCCGATGCGGGCCACCGGCGGCAGCGGCGCGTCGAGCGGCTCCCGGCCGGCACGCTGGGCGTCGGAGAGCAGCATCGGCGTCTCCAACAGCGCGAGCGGATTGCCGCCGGTCTGCTCGGCCAGCGCCTCCGCGACGGGTCGCACGAGCCGCTCGTCCGTCGCGAGGGCGAGCGCGACGGCGACGTCGCCGGCGAGACCGCCGAGGGGGATCCGCTCCAGTCCGGAGCTGTCCACGTGCTCGCCGCTGCCGTCACGCTGGGCGAAGACGATCACGACGCCGTCGGCGCCGAGCCGGCGGGCAGCGAACAGCAGCGCGTCGCGCGACGCCGCATCGACCCACTGCACGTCGTCGACCAGCGCGACGAGCGGGGACCGAGCCGCGACCGCGGCGAGCAGGCTCAGCACGCCTGCCGGGATCGCGAAGCTGTCGTGCTCGCTCGGCTCGCTCAGCGCCATCGCGGCGCCGAGCGCGGTCGCTTGAACGGACGGGATCGCGTCGAGCATGCCGAGCACCGGGCGCAGCAGCTCCAGCAACGCCGCGTAGGGGATCTCCGCCTCGGACTCCCATCCGCGGGCGCGCAACACCGTCGCCCCGCGGGCGGCGGCGCGCTCGCCGACCGCCTGCAGCAGCGCGCTCTTGCCGATTCCCGACTCGCCGGAGACCAGCAGCGCGCCGCTGCTGCCGGCCGCGGCGCGCTCGACGACCGCGTCGATCCGCGCCAGCTCGCGCTCCCGGCCCGCAAGCGACCCATCCGCGACGATCCCTCTCATGGCGCGGCAGGCTACCGCCGTCCGGCGAGCTCGCGCCGTGCGCCGCGGGAACGCCGGATCGCAGCCGCCCGTGAGCGACGGCGGCGCCGCCGCTCAGCGCTTGAGCGTCACCGTCGCGCGCAGGCCCGCGCCGCTCACGACCAGCCGAGCGCTGCTCAGCCTGGCCAGCGAGCGCGTGGTCGCCTTGGCGAGCCGGACACGCGCGATCGCGGCGCCCTTGGCGTTGACGCGGACGCGCGCCGATCCCGCGACGCGCCCCTTGAAGCGGACGACGATCGTCGCGCGCCCGGGCTTGGCGCCGGTCAGCTTCACCTGCAGGCCACGACGGACGACGGTCCTCAGCGACTGGCGCCCCGTCAGCGAGATCGCCCGCTTGACGGCAGGTCTGCCGCCGCCGGTTCCCGGCTGTCTCGTGCCCGGCTGGCTCGCGCCCGGCTGTCTCGTGACCGGGCCGGGCTCCGGCGTCGCAGCGGCCGCTCGCCGCTCGATCGTCTCGCAGTTGACCGCGACGACGTCCTGCTCGTCGACGATCGCGCGATCGGTGCCCGGTCCGCAGTCGACCTGGTCGAACTCGCCGTCGTGCGCGTCGATCACGTCGTTGCCGTAGCGGACGCAGCTCTCCGGGAAGGTGGGGTTGCAGGAGGTGTCGGTCTCGTCGCCGTAGATCACGTCCCTGCCGGAGCCGCCCACGATCGTGTCGTGGCCCTTCCCGCCTTCGAGGTAGTCGTCGCCGGCACCGCCCTCGATCCGCTCGGAGGCGTCGTGCCCGACGACTCTGTCGCCGCCGCCGCCGGCGAGCACCGTCGACGCGCCGCCGTCCATGTTGGCCCACACCTCGACCTCCTCGGCGCCGTCGCTGAGCGCGAAGCTGCCGGAGACGTGGGCGACGATCCGCTCGACCGAGGAGACGTCGTCGCCCTCGCCCGACCGGCCGTCGTTGGCGACGCCGTCGAGCGAGACGTTCGCCGGCGGCCAGCGGTCGACCGACGTCTGGACGTAGTCCTTCAGCAGGTCGTTGCCCTCGCCGCCGTCGATCCGGTCGGCGCCCGGCGCCGCCTGCCCGTCGCCGGCGAGCGTGTCGTCGCCGCCTCCTCCCAGCACGAGGTCGGCGCCGGCCCCGCCGTCGAGGATGTCGTCGCCCTCGCCACCGCGCAGCTCGTCGTCGCCGCCGAAGCCCTCGATCCGGTCTCTGTCGGGGCCGCCGTCGAGCAGCTCCCGGCCGGGCCGGTCGAAGTCGCCGCGCAGCGTGTCCTCGCCCGGGCCGCCGAACACCTCGACGGCGACCGACTGGCCGTAGCCGTCGCCGAAGCCGAACGTGTCGTCCCAGTCGCCGAACTCGACCCGCACGCGCGCGGGGATCGCGCAATCGGCGACGTTGGCGTCGACGAGCGTGCAGGAGGCCGGAACCTCGGTGATCGTCGCGAAGAGGTCTTCGAAACGCAGTCTGCCCGCCGGGTAGCTGTCGTTGAGCGAGAGCGAGTGACGCTCGCCGGCGGTGCGGTAGACGAGCGCGTCGCCCTCCTGGACGATCGTCGCCGCCTGCGCGACGCCGGCGCCGGCGCCGACCGCAGTCGTCGCCACCGCCGCCAGCAGCGCGCAGGCGGAGCGCGGCAGGCGCCGCCGCTTCCCGGGGTGGGCAGGTGTGAGTCTCCAGGCCGTCGTCGCGGCCGTTCTCTTCCAAAGCATGCCGACAGGGTGGGCGGACGCGGGTGCGCGATCCACCCCTCATCCGAGGGGTGGCGACCGGGATCGCGAGCGCCGATAGTCGCCACCATGCTTCTCACGTCACGCATCGCGGTCCCGCGGCACCTGCCGCCGGTCGTGGCGGCGCTCGTCGCCGCGACGATCCTCTCGCCCTCCGCGTCAGCCGCCCCACGCCAGACGACGTACGAGGTGACGTTCGAGGCCGAGATGGTCGAGCGCTGGAGATTCGACGAGCGCCAGTCGAAGGACTGCGGCGCCGACGACGGCGTCGGCCGCTGCGACCGCCATGCCGTCGGGCAGGGCAGCGCGCGCATCGCTCTGCGCACGCCGCGCCCGCAGCGCGTGAGCGTGACGACGGGCATCGGCGGCATGCAGCCGATGATCGTCTCCTCGATCGACCGCGGCATCCCGCTGAAGGGATCTCACCGACGCGGCGGCACGTTCACGGACACCTACTCCGGCGCGTGGGACGCGGCCAACCCCGACCACGTCGCTGCGGCGAACGGCTGCGGGGTCCACACCGTGACGACTGACGTCTCGCTGAGCTGGAGCGGTCGCAACGCGCTCAGACCCATGCTCCTGATCGACGACCTGCCCGACTGCCCGGCCGGCCCGTACGACGGCTTCTCCTACGACGGCTCGCCGGCCGTCGGCGAGGTCCCAGCCAGCGTGAGCGAGCGCAAGTTCGGGCGCGTCAAGCAGTTCCGCTTCACGGGGACGAAGGCGTGGAGAGGCACCGTCGACCCGATCGACCGCACCACTCCCGACGACACCTACGTCCGCTCCGGCGCGAGCGAGATCCGCTGGTCGTGGGAGGCCACCTTCCGGATCGTCAAGCCTGCGCAGCACCGCCGCGGACGCTGAGCGAGCGCCGCGAGACAGGCGACCGGCCGCGCGCGCTAGGTTGCGAGTCCATGAACCGCCGTCTTCTCACCGTCGCCCTGAGCGCCGTCGCGCTCGCCGTCCTGACCTCGTCCGCCGCCGCGCGCCCGCCGGCCGGTGACTGGACCTTCCTGCGCAAGGACGCCTTCCGCCACTACGCCTGCAAGGTCGCCGACCGCTCCCAGAGCGGCGCCTGGCGGATCCGCACCGCGACCTTCATCAACGGCAGAGACGACGCGCGCCACCACAGAATCGGCGCCTACGCCGCGCTCGCCCGCGGCAGCAACCGCAACCTCGTCGCCAGCCGCGACGACGCGCAGTGGCGCGGCGCCTACATCCAGCTGACGCTGCGCGGCGCACGCGCCGAGGACCGCCTCTGGGTGCAGGGCAGCTACTACGGCCCGGCCGAACCGTGGAGCGACGGCGTCCGCGTCGCCGCGATCACGCGCTGCGCGTAGGAGTCCGCCAGCGACGCATAGCGCGCTCACCGCGCACCGGGCCGGCGCGCCGCGCTACTCCTCCTGCGTCGTCCCCGGCACGACGAGGCCGGTCTCGTAGGCGAAGATCACGGCCTGGACGCGGTTGGCGAGGCCGAGCTTGGCGAGCAGGCGGCGGACGTGGCCCTTGACCGTGCTCTCCTCCAGGTGGAGGCGGGCCGCGATCGCGGCGTTGCTGTTGCCGGCGGACAGCTCGAGCAGCACGTCGTGCTCGCGCGGCGTCAGCTCGGCCAGGCGCGGGTCGCCGGCACGGGCGGGCGCGTTGGCGACGAACCGGCCCAGCAGCCGGCGGGTGACCTCCGGGGAGATCAGCGCGTCACCGCGGGCGACGGCGTGGACGGCCTCGACGATCCGCTCGCGCGGCGAGTCCTTCACGAGGAAGCCGACCGCCCCGGCGCGCAGCGCCTCGATCACGTACTCGTCGAGGTCGAAGGTGGTGATCACGATCACCTGGACGCCGTCAACGTCGCGCAGCCGTCGCGTCGCCTCCAGGCCGTCCATGCGCGGCATGCGGATGTCCATCAGGACGATGTCCGGTCTGCGCCGCTCGACTTGACCGAGCGCGTCGAGCCCGTCGATCGCCTCGCCGATCACCTCGATGCCCTCTCCGCTCTCGAGGATCATGCGCAGCCCCTGGCGCGAGATCGCCTGGTCGTCGGCGACGACGACGCGAACGCTCATCGGCGGCGCTCCAGCGGCAGCGTCGCGCGCACCGCCCAGCCGCCCCCGCCCCCAGCCCCTCCCCCGCCCTGCGGCCCGACGGCCAGCTCCCCGCCGACGATCGCGACGCGCTCGCGCATCCCCTCGATCCCGCTGCCCGCTCGCACCGGCCCGGCGCCGCTCCCGTCGTCGAGCACCGCGAGCCGCAGCGCCGTCGCGCCGTAGTCGACGACGACCCGCACAGCGCGCGCGCCGGCATGGCGCGCGACGTTGGTCAGCGACTCCTGGATCACCCGGAAGGCGCACATCTCGACCGTCTCCGACAGCTCGCGCGGCTCCCCCTCGACGCGCAGGTCGACGTCGATGCCGGCGGCGCGCGCGGGCGCGAACAGGTCCTCGACGTGCGCGAGCCGCGGGGACGGGACGAGCGCGGCTCCCTCGGAGGTCTGCCGCAGGACGCCGAGCGCCCGTCTCGTCTGCCCGAGCGCCTCGGTCGTCAGGCCGTGGATGAGGTCGAAGGAGGCGCGTGCCTCCAGATCCGCGGTCCGGCCGCCGGCGCCCGACGCCTGCAGCGAGATCGCGCTGAGGTGGTGGCCGGTGATGTCGTGCACGTCGCGCGCGATCCGCAGCCGCTCCTCGGCGACCGCGCGCCCGATGTCGCGGTCGCGCAGCTCCTCGACGCGCCGCGCCAGCTCGTTCGCGTCGCGTGCGCGAATCCGCTCGGCGCGCAGCTGCTCGCCGATCAGCGCGGGCAGCATGCCGATCGCGAACCCGCTGATCGGGGCGATCAGCCCGTCGGCGTCGGCGGTCAGGAACGCGAGGAAGGCGAGGACGGCGCCGGAGAAGACGCCGAGCGTGCGGGTCAGGCGCACACCGGCGCGACTGGTCGCCAGTCCCACGAGGCCGAGCGCGAGAACGATCAGCGGCCCCGTGACCGGAGAGTCGAGGATGTTGCCGAGCAGCGCGCTCAACAGCGCGACGACCGCCCCGACGGCCGGCCAGCCCTGCCGCGACCGCCAGCGCGAAAGACCGAGCCGGCCCGCAGCAGGGCTGCTGTGCTCGGCGGAGCGGTCGGACGGCATGGTCGACAGCTTAGGCCGCGGCCGCGCGGGCGCCAGCTCCGAAAGGAGCGAATCGGCTGCGCCCGTGGTGTGCAGTCGGTCGCGCCCACGGGCGCTCGGCAGGACGGCGCCCGGGCCGCACCGTGGAGGAGCACCGCTTCATCCACGCTCGCAAAGGACGACCTCTCCATGACATCTGTGCTCAACCGACTCGGCCGCGCCGCCTTCCGCCGGCGCCGCCTCGTGCTCGCGGTCTGGCTCGCGCTGTTCGCCGCGACGCTCGTCGGCGCGATGACGCTGAGCGGTACGACCGACGACACCTTCTCGATCCCCGGGACCGAGTCGCAGCAGGCGATCGACCTGCTGCAGGAGCGGCTTCCCGCGGCCAACGGCGCCGAGGGCCGGATCGTCTTCGCCGCTCCTGAGGGCGAGGCGTTGACCGGCGCCCGCAGAGCGGCCGTGGAGGAGGCGATCGCGGACGTCGCCAGAGCGCCCGGGGTGCAGAGCGCGAGCAACCCCTTCAACGGCGGCCTCGTCTCCAGAGACGGCCGCATCGCGCTCGCGCAGGTCAGCTTCGACGAACCCGTCGACAAGCTCGAGGAGGGTTCGCGCGAGGCGGTCAACCATGCGGCGGAGCGCGCCGCGGCAGCCGGTGTCCAGGTCGAGTTCGGCGGCGACGCCGTGGTCGAGGCGAGCGAGTCCGGCATCTTCGAGCTCCTCGGCATCGGCGTCGCCGCGCTCGTGCTCGCGATCACCTTCGGGTCGCTCGTCGCCGCCGGCCTGCCGCTGCTGACGGCGCTCATCGGCGTCGGCATCGGGCTCACCGGCATCATCACGATGACCGGCTTCATCGACCTGAGCTCCGAGGTGTCGACGCTGGCGCTGATGCTCGGTCTCGCGGTCGGGATCGACTACGCGCTCTTCATCATCTCCCGCCACCGAACGCAGCTGTTCGAGGGGATGGACCCGGAGGAGTCAGCCGGCCGCGCAGTCGGGACCGCCGGCAGCGCCGTCCTCTTCGCCGGCTCGACCGTCGTGATCGCGCTCGCCGCGTTGAGCATCACCGGCATCCCCTTCGTGACCGCGATGGGCCTCGGCGCCGCCGCCACCGTCGTGATCGCGGTGCTGATCGCGATCACGCTCGTGCCGGCGATGCTCGGCTTCGCCGGCCGCCGTCTGGCGAAGGGCAAGAACTTCGACACCGGCCCACGCGCTGCCACGTCGACGCTCGGCTCGCGCTGGGTCGGGCTCGTGACACGCCGACGTGTGCCGGCGGCGGTGCTCACCGTGTTGGCGCTCGGAGCGTGCGCGATCCCCGTCCTCGACATGCGGCTCGGGATGGGAGACGACTCGACCGCCGCCCCCGGGGACACCAATCGCAAGGCCTACGACCTGCTGGCGGACGGCTTCGGCCCCGGCTTCAACGGGCCGCTGATGATCGTCGTCGACGGCGGCGACGGCGGCGACGGCGGCGACGGCGGCAGCCAGGTCAGAGCCGCCGCCGAGGCGGTCGCCGGCGAGCTGCGGCTCCACGAGGACGTCGCCAGCGTCGACAGCCCGGAGCTCAACAGGGCCGGCGACACCGCGATCCTCTCGCTGATCCCGAAGAGCGGCCCTTCCACCGCGCAGACGAAGGAGCTGGTCCAGAACATCCGTGACCGCGCGCCCGCGCTCGAGCGCGAGGTCGGCGCCGAGGTGCTCGTGACCGGTCAGACCGCCGTCAACATCGACGTCTCCGACAGACTGAGCGGCGCACTCGTCCCCTTCCTGCTCGTCATCGTCGGCCTCGCGTTCGTCCTGTTGACGATCGCGTTCCGCTCGATCCTCGTCCCGCTGACCGCGATCGGCGGTTTCCTGCTGACGATCGGCGCCACCTTCGGCGCGACCGTCGCCGTCTTCCAGCGGGGCTTCGCCGCCGACCTGATCGGCGTCGAGCAGACGGCGCCGATCATCTCGCTGATGCCGATCATCATCATCGGCATCCTCTTCGGACTGGCGATGGACTACCAGGTCTTCCTCGTCTCACGCATGCGCGAGGAGCATGTCCACGGCGCCGGGCCGACGCGGTCGATCACCGAGGGCTTCCGCCACGGCGCCCGCGTCGTCACCGCCGCCGCGCTGATCATGGGCGCCGTCTTCTCCGGCTTCATCCTCGAGGACGACGCGACGATCAAGTCGATCGGCTTCGCACTCGCGTTCGGCATCCTGATCGACGCCTTCGTCGTGCGGATGACGCTCATCCCCGCCGTGATGACCGTGCTCGGCGAACGCGCCTGGTGGCTGCCGCGCTGGCTCGGGCGGATCCTCCCCCGCGTCGACATCGAGGGCGCCGCGCTCGAACGGTCCGTCGACCCGCAGCCGGCGGCGTCGTCACGCTGACGGCGGCACGCCCTGCGGCGAAGCACCGGAAGGTCGAGCGTCGGTGCGCCTGGTCCCGGATCGATCAGGTCCCCGCTCGCGCGGACGTGAGAAGGTCGGGAGGGCCTTGTCCGCCAAACCGCAGAGGAGCGCAGCGATCATGCCTTCGCCTTCCAAGCCGGACGTCGCGCGCAGCGTGCTGCCGATCCCCGACCAGCCGCGCATCGGGCTGACGACCTACGACGCCAAGGACCCGGACACCGCCTTCCCGCCGATCGCGCCGCTGCGGCCGCCTGAGGGAGCGCCGAACGTGCTGGTCGTGCTGCTCGACGACGCCGGGTTCGGCTCTTCGAGCGCGTTCGGAGGACCGTGCCGCACGCCGACGTTCGAGTCGCTCGCAGGGCAGGGGCTGAAGTTCAACCGCTTCCACACGACCGCGCTGTGCTCGCCGACGCGGCAGGCGCTGCTGACCGGCCGCAACCACCACGCGGTCGGCATGGGCGGCATCACCGAGATGGCGACGTCCGCGCCGGGCTACAACTCGATCCGTCCGGACGCGGCCGCGCCGCTGGCCGAGACGATGAAGCTCAACGGGTACAGCACGGCGCAGCTGGGCAAGTGCCATGAGGTGCCGGTGTGGGAGACGAGCCCGCTCGGTCCGTACAAGCAGTGGCCGCTTGGCAGCGGCTTCGAGTACTTCTACGGCTTCGTCGGCGCCGAGACGAACCAGTGGTATCCGGCACTCTACGACGGCGTCACGCCGATCGAGCCGGCGAGAACGCCGCAGCAGGGCTACCACCTGACTGAGGACCTCGCCGACAAGGCGATCACGTGGATCGGTCAGCAGAAGTCGATGATGCCCGACAAGCCGTTCTTCATGTACTTCGCGCCGGGCGCGACGCATGCGCCCCACCACGCGCCGCAGGAGTGGATCGACAGAAACAAGGGTCGCTTCGACGCGGGCTGGGACGCGATCCGCGAGCAGACGATCGCGCGCCAGAAGGAGCTCGGCGTGATCCCCGCCGACGCCGAGCTGACCGTTCGTCCCGACGAGATCTCCGCCTGGGCCGACCTGCCGGACGAGGTCAAGCCGGTGCTCGCGCGGCAGATGGAGGTCTACGCCGGCTTCCTGGAGCACACCGATCACCAGATCGGCCGGATCGTCGACACGCTCGAAGACCTCGGGATCCTCGAGGACACGCTGATCTACGTGATCGTCGGCGACAACGGCGCCAGCGCCGAGGGCACGCCGACCGGCACCTTCAACGAGATCATCTCGCTCAACGGCGCGGCTGAGCTGGAGACGACGGAGTTCATGGCGGCGCACATCGACGGCTTCGGGACACCGGAGGCGTACAACCACTACGCGGTCGGCTGGGCGCACGCGATGGACACCCCGTACCAGTGGACCAAGCAGGTCGCCTCGCACTTCGGCGGCACCCGCAACGGCGCGATCGTGCACTGGCCCAGAGGCTTCGCGGCACGCGGCGAGATCCGCACCCAGTTCCATCACGTCATCGACGTCGCCGCGACCGTCCTCGACGCCGCGGGCCTGCCAGAGCCGACGTTCGTCAACGGCATCCAGCAGATGCCGCTGCACGGCGTCAGCATGGCCTACGCCTTCGACGCGCCGGACGCGCCCGAGGCGCGCGAGACGCAGTACTTCGAGATGTTCTGCAACCGCGGGATCTACCACAAGGGCTGGACCGCGGTCACTCGCCACAGCGTGCCGTGGCAGTTCTCCGAGCAGCTGCCCGCGCTCGACGATGACGTCTGGGAGCTGTACGACACCGCCACCGACTGGACGCAGGCGCACGACATCGCCGCCGAGCATCCGGAGAAGCTCGCCGAGCTTCAGCGCCTGTGGCTGATCGAGGCGGTCAAGTACAACGTGCTGCCGCTCGACGACCGCCGGATCGAGCGGTTCAACTCCGACCTCGCCGGCCGCCCGGTCCTCGTCAAGGGCACCTCGCAGGTCCTCTACGGCGGGATGGGACGCCTCAGCGAGAACTCGGTCATCAACCTCAAGAACAAGTCCCACGCGGTGACCGCCGAGATCGTCGTCCCCGACGACGGCGGACGGGGCGTGATCATCGCCCAGGGCGGCGCCTTCGCCGGCTGGTCGCTCTACCTGCACGACGGCAGACCCAAGTACTGCCACAACCTCGCCGGGCTGCGCCGCTTCCACGTCGAGGCCGACAGCGCCGTCCCCGCCGGCCAGCACCAGGTGCGGATGGAGTTCGACTACGACGGCGGCGGCCTCGCCAGAGGCGGCCTCGTGACGCTCTACGTCGACGGCGCGAAGATCGGCGAAGGCCGCGTCGAGGCGACCGTGCCGATGATCTACTCCGGCGACGAGACCTGCGACGTCGGCTACGACTCCGGCACCCCCGTCAGCGACGACTACACCAGTGCCGACTCCCACTTCAACGGCAGCGTCAGATGGGTGCAGCTCGACCCTGCCCTCGACGACTTCGACCACCTCATCACGCCTGAGGAGCGCTACCGGGTCGCGATGGCGATCCAATAGCCGGCGGAACCGCCGGAAGGTCAGCGCGTCCGACACGACGCGTTGAGCACTCCAGATAGGAGTAACGTGAACGTTGCGCTGAACCCGCGGGCAGGACGCCAGCCACACGTCCGCAGCACATCGACGCGTCTCCCCCTGACGCCGAGACGAGGAACGTGGGGCGATGACCGAGACCCGCGGGACGGCCGCTTCGGCAAGGAGCCAGATGCCTGATCCTCAGCGGTCGGCGGCGGATGTGCTGGCGCGAGAGCGCGAGGAACGTGCGCTTCGCGAGACCGACCAGACGCTCGCCGATCTCGACCAGACGCAGTCCGATTCCGACCAGCAGGACGCGGAGGCCGACCAGGCCGTGTCCGATCGCGACCAAGAGCTGTCGGACAGCGACCAGCACGCGTCCGACCGCGACCAGATGGCCGCCGACTGGGAGGAGGCGCACATACCGGCGTCGGACGCCGCCGGCGAGGCTCACGACCGGTCGCGCATCGATCGCGACCTCGGGACGGGTGAGCGCAACCGCACGACGATCGCCCGCGCCCGCAACACGACGGCGCGAGCGGTGACCGCGGCGCGACGGGACGAGCTGGCTCACTTGCGCGACATCGCCTCTGACAGGCGGGACCGAATCGCGCAGGCTCGCGACGACGCCGCCGACGGACGCGATCGTGCCGCCGAGGAGCGCGAGCGCCGCCTCAGCGACGCCGAGCTGCCGAGCGCGCTCTTGCGCGACCTCCGCGAACTGCGCCAGCAGGGCGCGGCGCTCCGGCACCAGTCCGCGCTGGAACGGCTGCGGGCCGCGGCTGACCGCGAAGCTGCCGCCGATGACCGGCGACACGCCGCGCGCGAGCGCGACCACGCCGGAACCGACGAGCTGACCGGCGTGCTGCGGCGCGGTGCGGGCGAAACCGCCCTCGCGCAGGAGATCGAGCGCGCGCGCCGCGGCGGCCACGAGCTGACGCTCGTGATCGTCGACGTCGACGAGCTCAAGGCGCTCAACGACGCACACGGCCACCCCGCCGGGGACGCGCTCCTGCGCGACGTCGCCGCAGCGATCTCCACCGCGCTTCGGCCCTACGACGTGGTCGCCCGCTGGGGCGGCGACGAGTTCGTCTTCGCGCTGCCGGACACGCCCCTCGCCGACGTCCTCCGGCGAGTCGCGGCGATCCAACGCGCGCTCGTCCAGCGACCGACCGCCGCGTCGATCTGCGCCGGGCACGCGCAGCTGCAGCCGGAGGACACGCTCGAGACGCTCATCGACCGCGCCGACGCGGGGCTCTACATCGCCAAGCGCAGACGCATCGAACCGCCGGACTGACGTTCCGAGAACAGCGCGGCGGCACGCCGCACGGCGTCCGCACACGGACCGCTCCGCGCTCCGACCGGAACCTGGTCAGCCGGAGCGGGTAGCTCTCGGACCCCGCCGCCACGACGCCCCCGGTCCGCGGCTTTCCGAAGGAGCTCCCCCATGGGAACTGGCGACGTCCCCCACCACCGCGGCGTCGGCCGCCGCGCCGACTACGCGCCGACCGGCACCGACACCGGAACCGGGTTGTTCGCGACGCTCAAGCGCACCGTGCGCGAGTACAGCGAGGACAACATGAGCGACTGGGCGGCAGCGCTCACCTATTACGGGCTGCTGTCGCTCTTCCCCGCCCTGATCGCGCTCGTCTCGATCCTCGGCCTGTTCGGCGATCCGCAGTCGACGACGAGATCGCTGACCGACATCGTCACGAGACTGGGGCCCAGCTCGGCCTCCGACACGTTCGCCGGTCCGATCAGATCGATCACCTCCAACAGAGGGGCCGCCGGCGTCCTCTTCTTCGTCGGGCTCGGCACCGCGATCTGGTCGGCGTCGGGCTACATCGGCGCGTTCACGCGCGCCGCGAACATCATCTACGAGACGCCCGAGGGACGGCCGTTCTGGAAGCTCAGACCGCTCCAGCTGCTCGTCACGCTCGCGATGGTCGTGCTGCTGGCGCTGGTGGCGCTGGCGCTCGTGATGACCGGCCCCGTCGTCGACACCGTCGCGGACGCGATCGGGATCGGCTCGACGGCGGTCACTGTCTGGGAGATCGCGAAATGGCCGGTGCTGCTCGCCGTCGTCGTGCTGATGTTCGCCGTGCTCTACCACGTCAGCCCGAACGTGAAGCTGCCCGGTTTCAAGTGGGTGACGCCCGGGGCGCTGCTCGCGATCGTCGTGTGGCTGGTCGCCTCGGCGCTGTTCGCCTTCTACGTCGCCAACTTCGGCTCCTACGACAAGACCTACGGCACGCTCGGCGGCATCGTCGTGCTGCTCGTCTGGTTCTGGATCACGAACGTGGCGCTGCTGCTCGGGATGGAGCTGAACTCCGAGCGCGAGCGCAGCCGCGAGCTGGACGCCGGCGTGCCGGGCGCCGAGAAGGAGCTGCAACTCGACGCCCGTGACGAGCCGAAGCGCAGAAGAACGACCTGATCCCCCCTGCCGCCGGCTCCCCGCACTCGTTACGCCGCCGGGATCACGGCACCTCTGTACTGCTGCTCGATGAACTGTCTGACCTCGGGCGAGCGCAGCAGTCTCGCCAGCTCGACGATGCGGGGATCGCTCTCCAGCTCCGGGGTCGTGACGAGCAGGTTGACGTTCGGGTTGCCCTCAGCTCTCTCCAGCACCAGCGCGTCCTCGGCCGGCGACAGTCTCGCCTCGAGCGCGTAGTTGCCGTTGATGACGGCGAGGTCGGCGTCGTCGAGCGCGCGCGGCGTCTGCGCCGCCTCGACCTCGGTGAACTCGAGGTCCTTCGGGTTGTCGGCGATGTCGCGCGGGGTCGCGGTCTCGCTCGCGGGGTCCTCCAGTCTGATGATCCCGTTGGCGTCGAGCAGGCGCAGCGCGCGCGCCTCGTTGGCGGCGTCGTTGGGGATCGCGACCTGCGCGCCGTCGGGGATCTCCTCGACCGATCTGATGTCGTTGCTGTAGAGGCCGAGCGGCTCGATGTGCACGTCGGCGACCGAGACGAAGTCGAAGCCGCGTGCCTCCGACTGGTCTCTCAGGTAGCCCGGCGTCTGGAAGTAGTTGGCGTCGAGCTGCCCCTCCTCCAGCGCCGTGTTCGGCACGACGTAGTCGGTGAACTCCTGGATGTCGAGTCTCAGGCCCGCTCTCTCGGCGAGGTTGTCCTGCACGAATCTCAAGATCTCGACGTGCGGCACGGGCGTCGCGCCGACGCGCAGCGGCTCATCGCTGAGCGCGGCGCCGCCGCCGGTCGTGTCGGTCTGCGCCGCGGCCGGCGCGGTCGAGGCCGCGGTGTCGCCGTCGTCGTCGCTGTCGCCGCACGCCGCGAGACCGAGCGCGAGGGCGAGGAAGACGAGCGGGAGCAGCAGGATGCGTCTCATCGGTGGGTCCTTTGGTCGTGGGTCACGTGTGCGAGAGGCGACGTGAGAGGACGTCGCCGACAAGCTGGATCAGTTGGACGAGCACGACGAGCACGACGACGGTCGCGATCGTCACGTCGGTCTCGTAGCGCTGGTAGCCGTAGCGGATCGCCACGTCGCCGAGGCCGCCGCCGCCGACGGCGCCGGCCATCGCCGAGTAGCCGAGCACGCCGATCGTCGTGATCGTCGCGCCGGCGACCAGCGACGGCAGCGCCTCCGGCACCAGCACCTTCGTGACGACCTGGCGGTCGCTGGCGCCGGCCGACTGCGCCGCCTCGACGAGGCCGGCGGGAACCTCGCGCAGCGAGCTCTCGACGATGCGGGCGAAGAACGGGATCGTCGCGACCGTCAGCGGCACGATCGCCGCGGTCGTGCCGATCGTCGTGCCGACGACGGCGCGCGTGAACGGGATCAGCGCGACGAGCAGGATGATGAACGGGACCGAGCGGCCGACGTTGACGATCAGGCCGAGCAGGCGGTTGACGATCGGCTGCTGCAGGGGCGCGCCGCGCGCGGTCAGCAGCAGCAGGACGCCGACGAGCAGGCCGAGCGGGATCGTGATCGCCATCGCGACGCCGACCATCCGCAGCGTCTCCAGCGTCGCCTCCCAGATCAGGTCGACGGTCTCGTCGCTCATGCGGTCTCCAGCTCCAGCTCGGTCTCCGGCTCATGCGGATGGGCGCCGGCCGCGGTCAGCGCGGCGCGATCGGCGGCGCGCTGCTCGACCGGGCCGCGCAGCGCGACGCGCAGCCGCGCGACCGGCTCGCCCCCGACCGGCTCGTATGCCGCCGCCAACAGCTCGACGGCGACGCCCCTGGCGCGCAGCGGATCGTCGGCGTCATCGCGCGCCATCACGCGGCGCGCCTGCTCGCCGACGAAGACGAGGTCGAGCACCTCCGCGCCGTGCTCTCCACCGTCCGGCAGCGCCGGCAGCAGCAAGCGCCCGAGCGGCGAGGCCGGGCGGGCGGCGGCGTCGGCGAGCGTGCCGCCGTCGACGACGCGCCCCTCGCGCAGCAGCACGGCGGCGTCGCACATCCGCTTGACGACCGCGAGCTGATGGGTGACGAGCACGATCGTCAGCCCGAGCCGTCTGTTGAGGTCGCTGAGCAGGTCGAGCACCGAGCCGGCCGTCTGCTCGTCGAGCGCCGAGGTCGCCTCGTCGGACAGCAGCACGGTCGGCTCGGCCGCGAGCGCGCGGGCGATCCCGACGCGCTGCTTCTGCCCGCCGGAGAGCTGCGCCGGGTGCGCGTCGGCGTGGTCGGAGAGGCCGACGAGGTCGAGCAGCTTGAGCGCCCGCTCGCGCCGCTGCTTGCGCGAGATCCCGACGATCTCCAGCGGCAGCGCGACGTTCTGCAACGCGCTGCGCGAGTTGAGCAGGTTGAACTGCTGGAAGACCATGCCGATTCTGCGCCGCTGGGCGCGCAGCGCCGAGCGGCTGAGCGCGGTGATGTCGACGCCGTCGACCTCGACCGCGCCGGTCGTCGGGCGCTCCAGCCCGTTGAGGCAGCGGATCAGCGTCGACTTGCCCGCGCCGCTGGTGCCGAGCACGCCGAAGACCTGGCCGCGCGCGACGGCGAGGTCGACGCCGTCGAGCGCGACGACGTCGGTGCTGCCGCGGCGGAAGACCTTCCGCAGGGCGGTCGTGCGCAGGGCGATGTCGGGGGAGTCGGTCGGCATGGGGTCGGGCGCGAGCGGCGAGTCTGGAGATATATCCAAATTTCGATCGCCTTTAACCGTTATAGCAACCGGTGTTTCGGCCATCGCGATCAGCCCAGCTCGTCGGCGTCGGCGTGGGCGCGCAGGCGGGCGTAGGCGCCGCCGGCCGCGAGCAGCTCTCTCGGCGGGCCGTCGTCGACGATCCGGCCCTCCTCGACGACGACGATCCGGTCGAGCCGCTCGGCCGTGCTGGCGCGGTGGGCGACGACGATCGTCGTGCGGCCGCGGCTGGCCGCGTCGATCATCCGCTCCAGCGTCGCCGCGGTCGCGGGGTCGACGTTCGCCGTCGCCTCGTCGAGCACCAGCACGGCGGGATCGAGCAACAGCGCCCGCGCCAGTGAGACGACCTGGCGCTGGCCGGCGGAGAGGGCGGGCGCCGGGGTCGAGGTCGGCGCCAGGGCGGCGGCTGGCGCGGCGGGCGCGGCCGGCGCGCGCAGCAGCGCCCGCGCCG
>NZ_JAWSTH010000072.1:0-33521 GCF_033542075.1 Conexibacter stalactiti | reverse complement strand
CGGCCCGGGCGGTGACGACGGCGCGCCGATCCGCCGCCCGGCGCCGTTCGTGCGCGGCCACGTGCTGCCGGGGCTGGCCGGCGGCGTCGCCGTCGGGCTGGCCGTCGCGCTCGTGCCGCTCGCGCGCGACGTCACGCCGCCCGACCCGCTGCTGGCCGGAGCGCTGGCCACCGTCGCGATCGGCCTGCTGCCGCGGCTCGGCTGGCTCGTCTCCGCCTTCGTGCTGCTGACGTGGCTGGCCGGACCCGGCGGCCAGCCCGGCACCGCGCTCGTCGCCGGCTGCGGCGTCGCGGCGATCCCGCTGCTGCTGCCGTTCGGCGGCCGCGGCCGCGCCTGGTCGCTGCCGCTCGTCGCGCCGCTGCTCGGCGCCGCGATGCTCGCCGGCGCCTACCCGGCGCTCGCCGGCCAGGCGCGCACCGTCTGGCGGCGGGCCGCGCTCGGCGCGCTCGGCTTCTGGCTGCTCGCGCTGGCCGAGCCGATCGCGCGCACGACGCTCTTCTACGGGCGCGCGAGAGGAACGCAGCCGCTGCCGCGCTGGGACGACTCGATCGGCGGCGCGGTCGACCACGCGCTGCGGCCGCTGCTGGAGTCCGGCATGCTCGCGACCGCGCTGCTGTGGGCCGCCGGCGCGGCGATCCTGCCGTGGCTCGTGCGCGGCCGCAACGCCGCGCTCGACCTCGTCGCGGGCGTCGTCTGGGCCGCCGGGCTGGCGGCCGGTGCCGGCGCGATCGGCGCGACGCTCGACGGCAGGGTTCCCCAGCCCGATCCCCGCGGCGCGGCGCTCGGCGCCGCCGTCGCCGTGCTCGTCGCGGTCGCCGCCCGGCTGCTGGTGCTGACGCGCGCGCGACGGCGCGAGAGCGCCGCCTGGGACGACGGCCAACGACCGGCGGCGGCCGCTCCGCGGGCACTCCCGTAGCATGGAAACGCGCGTCCGCGCACTGTATGAGCGTCTTCCGCAGCCTCGAAAGCAAGATCGCATCCCTCGTCGAGGGCACGTTCAGTCGTGCCTTCCGCTCGGAGGTGCGCCCGGTCGAGATCGCCCGCAAGCTCGCGCGCGAGATGGACGAGCACACATCGCTCTCGATCTCGCGCGTCTACGTGCCGAACGAGTACGCCGTCTACCTCTCCCCGGCCGACCGCGACCGCTTCCAGGAGCTGGAGGGCCAGCTCGTCGACGACTTCTCCGGCTACCTGCTGGAGCACGCGCGGCGCGAGAGATACGCGCTGATGTCGCGGCCGCTGATCGAGTTCCGCACCGACGACCGCCTGCGGCTCGGCGAGTTCGGCATCCAGGCGCGGCTCGTGAGGTCGCCAGCCGAGGCGGCGGCGGAGCCGTCGCAGGGCGAGTCCGGCCACACGATGATCTACAGCGCGGCCGAGCGGCTGCAGGAGCCGCTGGAGGAGCGGGCGCGCGCACGCACGAGCACCGCGCTGCTGGTGACCGACGGCAAGCGGATGGTCGTCGGGGCCGGGGGCGCGACGATCGGCCGCAGCCGCGACTGCGACGTCGTGCTCGCCGACGGCAACGTCTCGCGCAGACACGCCGAGGTGCGCCCGCGCGGCGACGGCTGGATGATCGCCGACCTCGGCTCGACCAACGGCGTGACGCTCAACGGCACGCGGATCGAGCAGGCGCAGCTGCTGCGCAGCGGCGACCGGATCGAGGTCGGGACGACGCAGCTGACCTTCGAGCTGGAGTGACGCGATGACGCTCGAACCGATCTCCGTCGCTCTCAAGCTCGGCTTCCTCGCCGTCCTCTACCTGTTCCTGCTGTGGATCGTGCGCAGCTCGCTGAAGGACCTGCGGCGCGCCCAGCCCGGCGCCGAGGCGGCGCTGGTGCCCGACGCGGCCCCGCCGCCGGCCGACGCGACGGCGATGCACAGCGCCGCCGACGACATGCTCGGCGACCACGTCGGCGGCGGCGAGCCGCGGCTCGTGGTCGAGCACGCGCCGGGGCACCCGGACGGAATCGCCTACGATCTGTCGGGCGGCGCGACGCTCGGCCGCGGCAACGTCGAGATCAGGCTCGAGGACCCGTTCGCCTCGAGTCAGCACGCGCGCATCGAACGACAGGGCGGCGTGCTGGTGTTGGAGGATCTCGGTTCGACGAACGGAACGTTCCTCAACGAGGAGCCGTTGCGCGGGATCCAGCCGCTCCACCACGGCGACCGCATCCGGATCGGTGACAGTGAGTTCTCCTACCTTCAAGACTGAGATGGGCCGTCTGAGCTGATGCTGCGCGTCGCCGAGCACTTCGAGAAGTCCGACACCGGCCTCGCCCGCCGCGCCAACGAGGACAACTTCTTCGCGCGCGCGCCGCTGTTCGTCGTCGCCGACGGGATGGGCGGGGCGCAGGCCGGCGAGGTCGCCTCCAGACTGGCCGCCGACACGTTCGCGCCGGGCCTGCCGGAGGGCGGCACGACCGAGGAGCGGCTCGCGACCCGCGTGCTGGAGGCCAACGCGCGGATCCACAAGCTCTCGCGCGAGGACCGCGAGCGCGCCGGCATGGGCACGACGCTGACGGCCGCCTACCTGGACGGCGAGGAGATCGCCGTCGCGCACGTCGGCGACAGCCGCGCCTACCTGTGGCGCGACGGCGAGCTGACGCGGCTGACGCGCGACCACTCGCTCGTCGACGAGCTCGTGCGGCGCGGCAAGCTGACCGAGGAGGAGGCGGCCGAGCATCCGCAGCGCTCGATCATCACGCGCGCGCTCGGGCCCGAGCCCGACGTCGAGGTCGACACGCGCACCTACCGCGGGCAGGCCGGCGACCTGCTGCTGCTGTGCAGCGACGGGCTCACCTCGATGATCTCCGAGCAGCTGATCGCGGGGATCCTCAGAGGCGCCGAGGGGCTCGAGGCGGCCGGCCGCGAGCTGGTCGACGCCGCCAACGCCGCCGGCGGCCGCGACAACATCACCGTCGTGCTGTTCCGGCTGGAGGAGGCCGGTGCCGGCGCGACGACCGACCCGCACGCGCCGACCGCCTCGACCGCCGCGCTCGACCAGCCGACGCAGGCCGGCGAGCTGAACGCCGCGGAAGTGATCGGCGCCGTCGCCGCCGCCGATCCGGCGACCGCCGAGCAGCCGGTCGTGAAGCCGCGCTCCGGCGCGGCCGGGCAGCCGCAGGAGCTGGCGTCGGTCGCCGCCGCGCGCAAGCGGCGAGCGGAGCGCGAGCACCAGCCGCTGCCGCTGCGCGTGAAGATCTTCGCCGCCACCGTCTCGACGCTGATCGTGCTCGTGATCCTCGGCATCGCCGGGATGTTCGCGACCAGAGCCGTCTTCTTCGTCGGCACCGACGACCGCGGCATGGTGACGATCTACAAGGGCCTGCCGTTCGAGCTGCCCGCCGGCATCAAGCTCTACTCGGAGTACTCGATCTCGGGCGTCCCGGCCGCCGCGGTGCCGGAGTCGCGCCGCGACGACCTGCTCGACCACCAGCTGCGCTCGCGCAGCGATGCGCGCGACCTCGTCGCCCAGTTGGAGCTGGGAAGACTCTCCCCGTGAGTGCGCGTAATCGCGAGCTGCTCGGGTTGATCCCCGCGTCGCTGCTCGTGACCGCGGGCTTCGCCGCCGTCTTCATCGAGCGGGGTGCGCTGTCGCAGAACGCGCTCTCGGACCTGTCGCTGACGTACGGGGCGATCTTCCTCGGCCTCTGCGTCGCCGCGCACGTCTTCCTGCGGATCGCGCTGCCGTACGCGGACCCGTACCTGTTCCCGCTCGTCGCCGTGCTCGCGTGCTTCGGGCTGGTGATGATCTACCGCATCGACGACACGCTCGCGCGGCAGCAGGCGCAGTGGTTCGTCGTTGGGCTGCTGCTGTTCGCGGCGACGATCGTCTTCCTGCGCGACTACCGCAAGCTGGAGCAGTACCGCTACCTGATCGCGATCGGCTCGCTGGCGCTGCTGTGCCTGCCGCGCCTGCCGGTGATCGGTGCGCAGGTCAACGGCGCCTACCTCGGCATCCGCATCCCCGGCGTGATGGTCTTCCAGCCGACCGAGTTCGCGAAGCTCGGGATCGTCATCTTCCTCGCCAGCTACCTGCGCGACACGCGCCAGGTGCTGGTCGTCGGCGCGCGCCGGATCCTCGGCGTCACGCTGCCGCCGCTGAAGCACTTCGGGCCGCTGCTGGCGATCTGGGGGATGGCGATGCTGCTGCTCGTCGTCATACGCGACCTCGGCTCCTCGCTGATGTTCTTCGGCGCCTTCCTGTCGCTGCTGTACGTCGCCACCAACCGCTTCTCGTTCGTCTTCATCGGGCTGCTGCTGTTCGGCCTCGGCGGCTGGTACCTCGGCACGCACGTGCCGCACGTGATCGACCGCGTCAACGTCTGGACCGACCCGCTCAACGTCGCGCGCTACCCCGGCGAGGGCTACCAGATCGCCAACTCGCTGTTCGCGCAGGCCGACGGCGGCCTGCTCGGGCGTGGCTTCGGCGGCGCGATGCTGGAGACGCCGGGCGGCAGCGCGCTGCTGCCGGCGGCGCAGACCGACCTGATCTACGCGCTGATCGTCAACGAGGTCGGCCTCGTCGGCGCGGTCGCGGTGCTGATCACCTACCTGCTGTTCGTGCAGCGCGGCTTCAAGACGGCGCTGCTGGCGAGAGACTCCTTCTCGACGCTGCTGGCGGTCGGACTGTCGGCCGTCTTCGCGCTGCAGGTGTTCGTGATCGTCGGCGGCGTCACGAACGTGATCCCGCTGACCGGCGTGACGCTGCCGTTCATCTCCTACGGCGGCTCCTCGATCCTCGCCAACTTCGTCCTGCTGGCATTGCTGCTGCTCGTCTCCGACAAGGCCCGGCGACCGGCATGAGCGTCCCGATCGTCCGCCTCTTCCTCGCGATCGTGGTGCTCTTTGCCGTGCTGGTCGCGTGGACCTCGCGCTGGTCGATCTTCGAGGCCGACGACCTGCGCGCGAACACGCTCGACAAGCGGCCGCTGTTCGCCGCGCTGCAGGTCAAGCGCGGCGCGATCCGCGCCGCCGACGGCAGCGTGCTGGCGCGCAGCGTCAGAGTCCGCACGAGAAGCGGCAGAGCGATCTACGAGCGCGACTACCCGACCGGCGAGCTGTTCGGCCATCCGGTCGGCTACGCCAACCTGCTCTCCGGCCAGCTGTCGGGGCTGGAGCGGTCGCGCAACAAGGAGCTGTCGGGCACGACCAGCGAGCTCAACTCGATCCTCGACCAGCTGCAGGGCAAGCGCCGCGCCGGCAACACGGTCGTGACGACGCTCGACCCGGAGGCGCAGCAGATCGCGACCGACGCGCTCGCGGGGCAGAAGGGCGCGGTCGTCGCGATAGAGCCGAGCACCGGCGCGGTCAAGACGCTCGTCAGCTCGCCCGGCTACGACCCGAACGTGGTCAGAGACGCCGCCGCGCTCAGAGAGCTGAACCTCGACGACGAGAACGCGCCGCTGCTGGACCGCGTCACGCAGGGCGCCTACCCGCCCGGCTCGACCTTCAAGGTCGTCACCGCGGCGGCGGCGCTCGACTCCGGCGAGTTCACGCCCGACTCGACGCTCGACGGCAGATCGGGGCGGGTCGTCTCCGGCTTCCCGCTCAGAAACGACTTCGACGAGAACTTCGACAGCCCGTCGCTGACCACAGCGCTGACGCTCTCGATCAACACCGCCTTCGCGCAGCTCGGGGAGGAGCTGGGCAAGGAGACGATGGGCGACTACATGGAGAGATTCGGCTTCTACAGACTGCCGCCGCTCGACTACCCGGACGACCAGATGATCCGCAGCGGCACGCGCGTCAACGGTCGCCTGGTCCCGGTCACGAGCCCGGCCATCGACATCGGGCGGGTGGCGATCGGTCAGGACAAGCTGCTCGTGACGCCGCTGCAGATGGCGATGGTGACGGCCGCGATCGCCAACGGCGGCTCGCTGATGGAGCCGCGCCTGACCGACAAGGTCGTCGACCCGGACGGTCGCACCGTCGACGAGGTCGAGCCGAAGGAGTGGAGCCGGCCGATCTCGGAGCAGACGGCGTCCGAGCTGACGCAGATGATGGGCAACGTGGTCGACGAGGGGACCGGCACCGCCGTCCAGCTGCCCGGCATCGACGTCGCCGGCAAGACCGGCACGGCCGAGAAGAACATCGAGCAGCGGATCAACCAGCCGTGGTTCATCGCCTTCGCGCCGGCCGACGACCCCAGAATCGCGATCGCCGTGACCGTTGAGAGCAGCGTCGCCGGCTTCGGCGGCACCGTCGCCGCCCCGATCGCCCGTGACGTGCTCGCGAGCCTGCTCGACTGATGACCGAGATCGCGCCCGACACCATCATCGACCAGCGCTACAAGGTGCTCTCGCGGATCGGCGCGGGCGGGATGGCCGAGGTCTTCGTCGCGCAGGACCAGTCGCTCGGTCGCAAGGTCGCGCTGAAGCTGCTCTACCCGCGCTTCGCCTCCGACGCCGAGTTCGTCGAGCGCTTCCGCCGCGAGGCGTCGAGCGCGGCGAGCCTTCAGCACCCCAACGTCGTCGGCATCTACGACCGCGGCAGATGGGACGGCACGTACTACATCGCGATGGAGTACATGCCTGGGCGCACGCTCAAGCAGGTGATCCAGCAGGACTCGCCGATCGATCCGGTGCGCGCGATCGACCTCACCGTCCAGGTGCTGAAGGCGGCCCGCTTCGCGCACAGGCGCGGGATCGTCCACCGCGACCTCAAACCGCACAACGTGATCGTCGACGACGAGGACCGCGCGAAGGTCACCGACTTCGGGATCGCCCGCGCCGGCGCCTCTGACATGACCGAGACCGGCTCGATCATGGGCACCGCGCAGTACCTCTCGCCCGAGCAGGCGCAGGGTCACGCGGTGTCGCCGCAGTCCGATCTCTACTCGGTCGGGGTGCTGCTGTTCGAGCTGCTGACCGGTCACGTCCCGTTCGAGGCCGAGTCGGCCGTCACGATCGCGCTCAAGCACGTCTCCGAGCCGGCGCCGCCGCCGAGCGCCTACGACCCGGCGGTGCCGCCGCAGCTCGACGAGATCGTGCTGTGGGCGCTGGAGAAGGATCCGGCGCGGCGGCCGGCCGACGCCGACGCCTTCATCCACGCGCTGGAGGAGGCGAGGGAGGCGATCCTCGGCCAGGAGGCTCCTGGACAGCGGACCGCGACCTTCGGCGCCGCCGCGCTCGCCGGCGCGATGGCGGAGGAGGAGCCGGAGCACGACGACGAGCGCGGACGCCGCCGTCCGCCGTGGTGGGCGTGGCTGCTCGCGCTGCTCGCCGTCGGCGGGGTCGCCGCCGCGATCGTGCTGCTCTCGCAGCCCGACCAGGTGAGGGTCCCTGACGTCGTCGGGCTCGAGATGCAGGTCGCGCAGAGACGGCTGGAGGTGGCCGGGCTGAGATCGCGGATCGACCGGGTCACCTCGCCGAGACCGCTCGACGAGGTGCTCGAGCAGAGCCCGGGGGCGCGCAGAGAGGTCGACGAGGGCGCGACGGTCGTGCTGAGAGTCTCCAGAGGCCCGGGCACGGTCGACGTGCCCGCGGTCGACGGCTACGACGTCGCGAGAGCGACGGCGGCGCTGCAGGACGCCGGCCTCACCGTCGGCCAGACGACCGAGCAGTACAGCGACGACGTCGCCGAGGGGATCGTGATCCGCACCTCGCCGGCCGCCGCCGACAACGTCGATCGCGGAACGTCGGTCAACCTCTACGTCTCCAGAGGACGCGAGCAGGTCGAGGTGCCCGACGTGCGCGGCTTCACCCGCGCTGATGCCGACAGCACGCTCAGAGGCGCCGGCTTCGCGACCAGCTTCAGCGAGGAGGAGTCGAGCACCGTCGAGGCCGGCGACGTGATCTCGCAGGATCCCTCCGGCGGGACGGCGGTCGACCCCGGCAGCACGATCGCCGTCGTCGTCGCGAGAGCGCCGCCGGTCGAGGTGCCCGGCGTGCTCGGCCAGGCGCGCGCCGACGCCGAGGCCGCGCTCAGCGGCGCCGGTCTGACTCCGCGCGTCTCGACACCGGTCGTGGACGATCCGGCGCAGGACGGGATCGTCATCTCGCAGCGGCCCGAGCCCGGCACGAGCGTCGCCAGAGGCGCGCCGGTGCGGATCGTCGTCGGCCGCTACGTCGCGCCGGCGCCGCCCGACAACGGCGGCGGCACGACGACGACGCCCGGCGAGGGCGACGAGACGGGAAGAGCCGACTTCGGCCAGGCGCAGGGCAACGGACCGAGAGAGACCGGCGGCGACGACGACGACGGCTGATCCCGTTCGGATGCTGACAGCGCCGCTGGCGCGTCGGCGCTCCGTTACCTAGGGTGCTGGGCGCGCAGACGCGCCAGAAACCACTCAGGGGGATTGGTTCATGCAGATGCTCAGACGCGCGGCGGCCGTGGCCGCCGCGACGTTCTCGTTCGGCCTGCTCGCGGCGGGGGCCGCGCCGGCGGTCGAGCTGAATGCCGACGACCCGTCGGCCGACGCGCGCTTCGGCTACTCCGTCGCGCTCTCCGACGACGGCAACCGCGCGCTCGTCGGCAACGTCTATCGCAGCGGGCTGCCGAGCGCCGTCTACGTCTTCGAGCGCAGCGGCGGCATCTGGAGCCAGGTCGACAAGCTGACGGCCAGCGACGGCGTCACCGGCGACCGCTTCGGCAGCGACGTGGCGCTGTCGGGCAACGGCGACCGCGCCGTCGTCTCGGCGCCCGGCGAGGCCGGCGGCGGCGCCGTCTACGTGCTCGACCGCGACAGCGGCGGCAGCTGGACGGAGGTCACGAAGATCGACGGCCCGACCGGGTCGAGCGGCTTCGCGGACGCGGTCGCCGTCTCCGACGACGGCAGTCAGCTCGTGCTCGGCAACGCCTGCGGCGGCACCAACTGCCAGGGGCGCGCGCACTTCTACAGCGTCGACGCGGCCGGCACCGCGACCGCCGGGCTGACGATAAGCGGCCTCTCCGACACCGCCTTCCTCGGCTGGAACGTCGCGATCTCGGGCGACGGCGCGACCGCGGTCGTGGGGCAGGACGGCTACAACTACGTCAGCGGGTCGAGAACGATCTACCAGTCGAACGTGCTGACCTTCCGCCGTTCGAGCGGGTCGTGGTCGTACACGAGACAGGTCAACACGCCGCGCGGGGCGACCGGCGACGGCTTCGGGCAGGACGCGCTCGCGCTCAGCGACGACGGCAGATACATGCTCGTCGGCGCCAGCGCCGGCGGGACCATCTCCGGCACCGCGGTCGGCGGCCGCGGCTACCTCTTCACATGGGGCGGCACGAGCTGGGCGCACTCGACGACCTTCTCGGTCACGACGTCGAACTGGTGCGAGTTCGGCCAGGACGGCGACCTCTCCGACGACGGCTCGGTCGTGCTGCTGACGAAGCCGGAATGCACGTCGGCGAACGCCTATGGCGGCGGTGCGGCGGCGAAGTGGACGAGAAGCACCGGCACGACCTGGACCTCGGTCAGCTACCAACCGGCCGGGCTCGCCAGCGGCGACAAGTTCGGCAGTTCCGCGGCGCTGCCGGCCGACGGCAGCACACCGCTCTTCGGCGCGCTCTCGCGCACCGCCGCCGGCCTCAGCTGGGCCGGGGCGGCCTTCGCCTACTGACCGATCATGGCGCCGCTCCCCGCCGCCCGCGCGCGGCGGGGAGCGGTCGTCGCAACTTCGCTCTCAAGTCCGCGCGCGCCCGTCCGATCAAAGGGATCGAACACGGAGCCTCGAGCTGGACCGCACGCTGCGGAGGCTGGGCTCCACCCCTGATACGGACTCCTACGCTCGAGGACAGGATGCTTCAAGGCCTCTATTCCGCGGCCGCCGGCATGGCAGCACAGCAGCAGCGGATCGACGGTGTCGCGAACGATCTCGCGAACGTCAACACGACCGGCTACAAGCACGTCCGCGTCGGCTTCCGCGACCTGCTCTACAGCTCGCAGGGCGACCAGGCCGGCGCGAGCGTCGACGCCGGCGCCGGCGCGGCCGCGTCGTTCGTGGGCCGCTCGCAGGCGCAGGGCACGCTGCAGACGACCGAGCAGCCGCTCGACCTCGCGATCGCCGGCAGCGGCTTCTTCCAGGTCCGCACCGAGGACGGCAGAACGGTGCTGACGCGCGACGGAGGCTTCCGCCTCGACAACAACGGCCGCATCACGACGGCCGACGGCGCGCTGCTGCAGCCGCAGATCCAGGTGCCGCTCAACACGCCGATCGACAGAATCGCGATCGGGCAGGACGGCACCGTCCGCGCGAACAACCAGGTCGTCGGCAGAATCCAGCTCGTCAACGTGACCGCGCCCGACGGACTGCGCCCGCTCGGCGACAACCGCTTCGAGGTCACCGCCGAGAGCGGCCCCGCCGGCGCCGCCGGCAACGACAGCGCGATCCTCCAGGGCCGCCTCGAAGGCTCCAACGTCGACATGGCCGACTCGATGGTCGACATGATGAACGCGCAGCGCGCCTTCCAGCTCGCCTCCAGAGCGATCCACATGCAGGACCAGATGCTGGAAGTCGCCAACGGGGTGAAGCGGTAGCGATGAGCCTTCCTCCGATCGACAGCGCGCTGCTGCCGGCCGACATCCGCACCGGCCCCCAGGAGCGCAAGGACGCCTACACCGCCGCGCTCGGCTTCGAGCAGCTGCTCGTCAAGCAGCTGACCGAGTCGCTCTCGACCTCCGCCAGAAGCGCGATGGGCGGCGACTCGCCGTACGCCAGCCTGATGCCCCAGGCGATGGCCGACGGCCTCATGGACGCCGGCGGCCTCGGCCTCGCGCGTCAGCTGACCGACGCGATCTCACCCGCGCAGACCACGGACACGAAGGGAACCTCGGCATGAGCGCCACCGCCGCGCGGGCGAGCCTCGTCGACCCGCTGCTGACGAACGACGTGCTCGCCCATCTCGACGCGCAGATCGCCTCCGCGGCGCGTCTGCTGGAGATCGTGATGCGCCAGCACGAGGCGATCGGGCTGCGCGACATCGACGCCGTCGTGCACGAGGTCAGCGCCTTCCAGGCCGAGTTCCAGCGCCGCGCCCGCGTCGAGGATGAGCGCAACCGGCTGCTCAACCGCGCCGCCTCCGCGCTCGGCCTCGCTCCGGCCGAGGTCACCGTGACGCGGATGACGCTGCTGATGGCGCCGCAACACGCCCAGCTGGCGCAGTCGCGCAGTGCCGAGCTGCAGAGGCTGCTCGACGAGCTGACGCGCCAGCACTCGCTCAACCAGTCGCTGATGCGACAGGAGCTCGCCTTCCTCGACCACCTGCTGAACGTCGTCGAGCCGGCCACCGCGCTCGGCTACGAAGCCGGCGGGACCGTCAACGCCATGCCGGCAGCGCCGCTGCCGGGTCATCACGCCTTCGACCTTCACGCCTAGAGGCCCAGACCGATGCCGATCTCCTCCTTCATGGGGCTGCAGACCTCGCTTCGCGGTCTGATCGCCCACCAGCAGTCGCTCAACACGACCGGCCACAACATCGCCAACGCGAACACCGCCGGCTACTCCCGCCAGGAGGCGGTGCTGACGGCGATGAACGCGCTCGTCGTGCCGGCCAACTCGGTCATCACGGGCGCCGGCGCGCAGCTCGGCACCGGCGTCGACGTGACACAGATCCGCCGCATCCGCGACACCTTCCTCGACGTCCAGTTCCGCTCGGCCAACATGCAGCTCGGCTCGGCGGCGACGAAGTCGAACTCGCTCGAGCAGATCGAGCTGTCCTTCGCGGAGCCCTCCGACGACGGCATCAACAAGCTGCTGGAGAAGTATTGGGCGGCGTGGTCCAACGTCGCGCTCGCGCCCGAGCCCGAGCAGGCGCGCGAGGCGGTCGTGCAGGCCGGCAACTCGCTCGCCGCCGCCTTCCAGATCGTCCACACGCAACTGACGAAGGTCGCGACCCAGGCGCAGGCCGAGTACGACAGAATCACCGGCGCCAACGGCGACGTCGAGATCTGGGCGAGAGAGCTCTCCGAGCTCAACGACACGATCGCCCACGCCGTCATCGTCGGCCAGTCGCCGAACGACCTGATGGACCGGCGCGACCTGCTGATCGACAGACTCTCCGAGCTGGCGCAGGTCTCCGTCACGAACCTCGAGAGCGGTGCCGTCAGAGTCGACTTCGGCGGCGTCACGCTCGTCGATCCGGCCGTCGCCGGCGGCTTCACCTGGCCGCAGACGCTGACGACGCCCGGTGGCAAGCTCGGCGCGCTGCAGGATCTCGCCGCTCCGACCGGACCGGCGCTCTCCTTCCTCAGAAGACTCGACGCGATCGCGGCCGACCTCGTCACGAGAGTCAACGCGATCCACTCCGCGCCGGGCGGCGTCAACTTCTTCGACCCGGCCGGGGTGACGGCGGAGAGAATCAGCGTCGTCGCGACGGCCGCGACGGTCGTCAGAGGCAGCACGAGAGACGCCGGCAGAAACGACGTCGCCAACGCGCTGGCGCAGCTGCGCTACGGCTCGGTCGACAGAAGCTACACGGCGCTGATCGCCGAGGTCGGCGGCGTCGTCAAGTCGAACCTCAACACCGAGGCCAACCAGCAGTCGCTCGTCGACGCGATCGAGAACCGCCGCCAGAGCGTGCAGGGCGTCTCCGCCGACGAGGAGATGACGAACATGATCCGCTTCCAGCGCGGCTACCAGGCCTCCTCGCGAATGATGTCGACGCTCGACCAGATGCTCGACACCCTGATCAACCGGACCGGAACGGTAGGGCTCTAAGCCATGACGATGCGCATCACCCCGCAGATGACGGCTCGGAACACGATCCGGGACCTCAACGGCGACCTCAACACGCTCTCCAAGCTGCAGAGCAAGATGTCCTCCGGCAAGGAGATCACGCGCCCGTCCGACGATCCCTTCGGCGCCAGCCGGGCGCTCGAGCTGCGCGGTGAGATCGGCGGCCTGCAGCAGTACCAGCGCAACGTCGACGACGGCACCGCGTGGCTGAACGTCACCGACGCGGCGCTCGGCAAGATCGGCGACGCCGTCCAGCGCGTGCGCGAGCTGCTGATCCAGGCCTCGACCGACTCCGCTGGACCGCAGGCGCGGGAAGCGGCCGCGGCGGAGATCGACCAGCTGATCGAGACGGTCAAGCAGGAGGCCAACGTCCAGTACGCCGGCCGCTACATCTTCGCCGGCACCGCGACCGACAGACTGCCCTACCAGCTGGCCGGCCCGGACACCTTCGGCGGCAACACCGACAAGATCCAGCGCGAGATCGGTCCCAGAGTCGAGGTCGACGTCAACACCGACATCTCGAGACTGTTCGGCAACGGCCAGGGCGCCGCCGACAACGCGCTGCTGCACACGCTGCGCGACATAGCCGACGACCTGCGCGCCGGCGATGGCCCGAGACTGCGCGACACCGACATCGTCCGGCTCGACAGAAACTTCGACGCGCTCAACACGATCCGCGCCGACGTCGGCTCGCGCACGAACCGGCTGGCGATCGCCGACAGCCGCCTCGGCGCGCTGGAGGAGAACTCGATCGCGCTGCTGTCGAGCGTCGAGGACGCTGACACGGTCGAGACGCTGATCCAGTACACGACGCAGCAGGCCGCCTACAACATGGCGCTCAAGGCCGGCTCGAACGTGGTCCAGAACTCCCTGATGGACTTCCTGCGATAAGCGACGGAGGAGGAGAGACCCCTTGTCACTCACGATCGACAGCACGCGCTTCGGGCAGATCGAAGTCGACCCCGAGAGCGTCGTCGAGTTCCCGTACGGGCTGATCGGCTTCGAGAGCCGCCGCTTCGCGCTCGTGGCGCGCGAGGCCGAGGCCGACTTCCTCTGGCTGCACTCGGTCGAGGACCCCGCGCTGGCGCTGCCGGTGACCGATCCGCGGCGCTTCTTCAGCGCCTACGAGGTCGAGCTGGCCGACGAGGAGCGCGAGCGGCTCGGGCTGCCGCAGCTCACCGCGACCGACATCTATGTCACCGTTCGGGCAAGCGACCAGCTCGAGGGCTTCACGGCGAACCTGCGCGCACCGATCGTCATCTCGTCGGGCCAGGGCCACCAGGTGATCAACCAGGCGGCCGAGGCCCCGTTGCGAGCGCCGCTCTTCGGCGAGCTCGCGCAAGAGGCGACGAACGCCGCGGAACGCGCCGCGTAGAAGCGCTCGCAGCGGGTCGGAACCCGCTTCCAAGGAGGAAACGTCGTGCTGATCATCACCCGGAGGCCGGGCGAGAAGATCGTCCTCGGCGACGACATCACGGTCACGGTGATGGAGGTCAGCGGCCAGACGGTCCGCCTCGGCATCGATGCGCCGAAGTCGCTCCCGATCTACCGCGAGGAGATCTGGGCGGCGGTCAAGCAGGAGAACGAAGCCGCCGCGAACGCCGGCGAGATGCCGGCGCTGCCGAAGGCGTCGGCCAGAGACGCGCCCTCGAGATCCTGAGGGCGCCCGCCGCGAATGCGCTCCGGCGCGCCCAACTCGGGTGCCGGCCGGCCGATCACGGCCCCAAACCAGACATCAAGCCCTACCTCTGCCTCCCGGCGCCGTAATGTGGGAGCGATCGCCCACGACCAAGGACACGCGGGATCGGTGTGGTAGGACGCATGGATGACGGGCACGGGCGCAAAATGACTGTGATCGCATGAGCACGCTGCTCGGAACTCTGCTGAACGACCGCTACCGGCTCGAGGCCCGCATCGGGACCGGCGGCATGTCGACCGTCTACCGCGCGCTCGACGAGACGCTGGAGCGGCAGGTCGCGATCAAGCTGATGAACCGCGAGATCGCGTCGGACTCCGACCAGCTGGAGCGCTTCCGCCGCGAGGCGCGCGCCGTCGCGCAGCTCTCGCACCCGCACATCGTCGGCGTGATCGACGCCGGGGAGGACCACGGCCGCCCGTACATCGTCTTCGAGTACGTCGAGGGCGAGACGCTGAAGGAGCGGATCCGCCGCCTTGGCGAGCTGCCGATCGGCGAGGCGGTCGCGTACGCGATCGAGATAGCGCGCGCGCTCGGCGCCGCGCACGCGCGCCACATCGTCCACCGCGACGTGAAGCCGCAGAACGTTCTGATCGACGAGGAGGGCAGCGCGAAGGTCACCGACTTCGGGATCGCGCGCACGCTCGACGAGGACGGCCTGACGCAGGACGGGCGCGTGCTCGGCACGACCGACTACGTCTCGCCCGAGCAGGCGCTCGGCCACGACGTCTCCGGCCAGTCCGACCTCTACTCGCTCGGCGTCGTGCTGTACGAGATGCTGACCGGCCAGGTTCCCTTCAGAGGCGAGAACCAGGTCGCGGTCGCGATGAAGCACGTGCGCGAGGAGATCCCCGACGTGCGCGACCTGCGGCCGGAGGCGTCGGCGTCGCTGGCGGCCGTGATCGACCGCGCGACGGCGAAGGAGCTGCGCGAGCGCTACCGCAGCGACGAGGAGCTGATCGCCGACCTCGAGGACGTGCTCGCGCTGGAGACCGCGCGCGCCGGCAGCGCGACCGGCGAGGCGACGACGGTGATCCGCACGCTGCCGCGGCGCGCCCGCAAGCGGATCCCGCTGCGCGTGCGCAGACCGGCGTGGATCGCGCTGCTGGCGCTGGCCGCGGTCGTCGCGGCACTGGTCGTCGTGGTCGTCGTGCTGAACGGCAAGGAGGCCGGCACCGGAACCGGCGGCGAGCAGCCCGGCAGACCGAGCGCGACGCAGACCGAGCCGCTGCGGGCGATCGGGCTCGGCGGCACGTCGGCGACCGACTACGACCCCGCCGGCGACGGCGAGGAGCACGCGGAGGAGAAGAACTTCGCGGTCGACAAGGACCCTTCGACCTTCTGGAGCACCGAGAGATACGAGGGCGGAAACCTCGCCAAGAGCGGCGTCGGCCTGACCGTCGACGTCTCGCCGGGCGCGGTGCTGCGGCAGATGGTCGTGCGGACGACGACGCCGGGCTTCGCGGCCGACGTCTACATCACGTCCGGCGACGTGCCGGAGAGCATCGACGATCCGGCCTGGAGAAGGGTCGCCTCGGTCGACAGCGTCGACGCGAGGCAGCCGATCGACCTCGCCAGCGACGGCGAGGAGGCGCGCCACGTGCTGTTGTGGATCACGAGACTGCCGCCGGGCGGCGAGCACGTCGAGATCAACGAGATCGCGCTGTGGCGCTGAGACGGGCGCCGCGCGGGTGCGCGGCGCCGTGATGCTGGCGCGCTAGACCGAGCCGCCGGTCGCGTTGCCGACCTGGGTCGACGTGCGGCGCAGCGTGTCGTCGATCGTCGTGATGACCTTCTGGCCCGCCTCGTAGTGGCGGAAGGAGGCGATCATGTCGACCATCACGCGGGCCGGGTCGATGCCCGAGCCCTCGAGCGCGCCGGTCTGGACCTGGCCGTCGGCCTGTCCGGCGGCGGCGCCCTGGAAGTAGTTGTCGCCCTGCTTGACGGCGTCGTTGACTCTGAAGACGCCGACGGTGCGGGCGTCGACGGTGCCGTCGGCGCGGACCTGGATCGTGCCGCCGCCTCTGCCGACGACGGCGTTGCCGAGCTGGTCGACGAGCGTGCCCTGCGGCGACGTCGTGAACTGGCCGTTGCGGGTGTATCTGAGACCCTGCGGCGTCTGCACGCCGAAGAAGCCCTCGCCCGCGATCGCGAGGTCGAGCGGCTCCTCGGTCACGCGCGTCGCCTGCGGCGACAGGTCGGTGACCATCGAGTCGGCGTAGGAGCCCATTCCGAGCGGACCGATCGTCGCGCCGGTCTGGGTGTTCGAGAGCAGCAGGTCGCCGAAGCTCGCCTGCGTGACGCGATCGGCCTTGTAGCCGGGCGTCGAGGCGTTCGCGAGGTCGTTCGCGATCGCGTCCTGGCGCATCTGCTCCGAGATCATGCCGGACGCTGCGATGTAGAGGCCACGTTCCATAGTCGTCCCTGGTGTTCGGTCGCCCGCCGCTGATCTTGAGTCGCCGCTGGACGCCGCTGGACGCCCGTCGCCGCCGCCGCGCTGGCTACATTGGCCGCGATGCAGATCTCGGTCAACGCGCAGCTGCTGCGCGCCGCCGCGCCCGACCTGGCGTTGATGCCGGGCCGCTCGCTGGCCGCGCGCGTGCTCGAGCGCGGCGTCTCCAACGTCGGGATGATCAACCTCGCCGGCGCGATCGTGACGGCGGAGCTGCCCGACCATGTGCAGGTCGGCGACCGCCTGCGGCTGGTCGTCCAGGAGTCGACGAACGAGCGCCTGCTCCTGCAGATCGCGCCGCCGCGGGAGTCGCAGTCGCTGGCGCCGTCGCTGCAGCCGCCGGCGCCAGCGGACGCGCAGTTGCCCGGCGGTCGCCGGCTGGCGGTCCTGGAGCGCGAGCGCGGCGGGAGCGGCGGCGAGGGTGCGCGCGAGGACGAGGCGGTGACGCTGCGCGTCGAGCTGCCGGCGCTGGGCGCGGTCGAGCTGCGCGTGGCGGTCGACGCGGCGTCCGCGCGGGTGCGCGTGACGCTGCCGGTCGAAGCGGTCGAGCAGGGCACGCGGCGGTCCCAGGAGCTGCGTGCCGCGCTCGAGTCGCGGATCGGACGCCCAGCCGAGGTCACGGTCGTGCCGCGACGCCAGCCGTTGGACGTCTATGCCTGAGCGGTCGTCCCCCGACGACGCGATCACGGCGGCGCTGATCCAGTTGGCGCTCGGCGACCTCCCCGAACCGCTGTGGCACGCGGTCGCCGAGGCGCTCGACTGGATCGGCCGGCTCGACGACGAAGCGGCGAGCCGGGGCGGTGCCGCGAGGCCTACGCGACCTCGCTGAACAGCACGGAGTCGGCGGACAGCTCTTCTCTGAGCATCCGCTTCAGCTGACCGTGGATCTGACAGACACGGCTCTCGGAGACGCCGAGGATGCCGCCGATCTCGCGCAGCGTGAGGTTCTTGACGTACAGCAGCACGGCGACTTCGCGCTCGCGGCGCGGGAGCCGCTCGAAGGCGGCGCGGAAGCGCATCTTCGCCTGATCGCGCGCGGTGTGGTGCTCAGGATCGGCGAAGCGGTCGTCGCTGACGAGCGTGTCTATCCGCTCGATCGCGGTCTCGTCGTCGCTGAGCACCAGGGTGTTGAGCGAGGTGACGTCGGAGGCGACGATCTCGTCCTCGCGGGCGCGCAGCTCGGCGACCGTGGTGTTCAGCGTGCTGGCCAGCTCCTCGCGTGAGGGCCGCCGACCGTGGACGCCGATGAAGTGCTCGCGCGCCTGGTTGATGTCGCGCTCCCAACGACGCAGCGAACGCGGCGCCCAGTCCTGGCGGCGCAGCTCGTCGAGCACGGCGCCGTGGATGCGGGTCCACGCGAACTGCTCCAGCGTCGCGCCCTTCTCCGGGTCGTAGCGCTCGATCGAGTGGATCAGCGCCTCCAGGCCACAGGAGATGAAGTCCTCGACCTCGCAACGGGCCGGGATCTCGCGGACCTTCTTGTAGACGATGTACTTCACCATCGGGGCGAACGTCAGGACCAGACGATCGCGAACGGCGCGGTCGCCGCTCTCCTTGTACTGCCGCCACAGCGTCAGCGCATCTTCTGCGGAGATGCGCTGGTGACGCCTCGTGTCGAGCTTCATGCTCCGGTGCCTTCCTGGGGGTTCGAGGGACTGCCTGCGGTTGGGGGTGCGCGGCAGGTATCGGACATCCAGAACGCGACCTGGATAGCCCGATTGAGGTACGAAACCCCCAACATCCGTCCAGGCGAACATGTGAGGCGACATAAGGCCGTTTGCGCTCGGGCCGCCGCGATCCGCCCAAAAACCCAGGGTTTGCTGGCAATTCTCTTGAGCGGTCAGACGGTTGCGCTCAGGTCGCGCTGGTCGCTGCCGATCACGGGAACGTCCCTCGTCTCCACACCGAGATACCTCGGAGGTAGCTCGCATGGCATCGCGCCGCACCCAAATCTCCCCGCTCACGGCAGAGGCACTGCGGTTGATCGCGCGCGGCAAGGTCGAGCGCTATCGCGGCCTGTTCGAGCAAGCGGCCGCGATCGAGGATCGCAACGCGCGCTACCTCGCCCGCCGCGAGTTGCTGCGTGCTGTGCTCGAGAACGGTGGCAGCGCGCCGCCGGAGGCGCTCGACAAGCTGCTGGCGGCCGCCGCGCGCGAGAGCATCGCGGCGCTCGAGCACGACCCCCGCGAGCCGGGACTGCTCAACGACGTCGGCGTCGCGCTCTCGCTGCTGCGCAGCTTCGAAGCGGCGCAGGCGCTGTTCGAAGCGGCGCTGCGGCTTGACCCGGACCTGTCCAACGTCGTGCGCAACCTCGCCAAGGTCGCCGAGATGCGCCAGCTGCCGGCCGGGACGGTCGTCCCGGCCGCGATCGGCGAGCTGGCCCAGCGCGCGCTGACCGTCGCCGAGCGCGCTCAGCCGGCCGTCGGCAAGACGGTGTCGCTCTGCATGATCGTCAAGGACGAGGAGGAGATGCTGCCGCGCTGCCTGGCGGCGGCGGCGCCCGCCGTCGACGAGATCGTGATCGTCGACACCGGCTCGAGAGATCGCACGATCGAGATCGCGAAGTCGTTCGGCGCGCGCGTGCTCGAGCGGGAGTGGACCGGCTCGTTCGCCGACGCGCGCAACGTCGCGCTCGACGCGGCGACGAGCGACTGGCTGTTCGTGCTCGACGCCGACGAGATGCTCGTCCCCGACGACGTCGAGCGGCTCCGCGCGCTGCTGGGTCAGACCTGGCGCGAGGCCTTCTACCTGACCGAGACGAACTACACCGGCGAGCTCGAGGACGGGACGGCGACCAACCACAGCACGATGCGGATCTTCCAGGCCCGCCCCGAGTACCGCTTTCACGGCCGCCTGCACGAGCAGATCACCCACACCTTCCCGACGCACATCCCGGAGCGCTTCGCGATCACGCCGGTGCGGCTCGACCACTTCGGCTACCTCGGCGCCGTGCGTGACGCGAAGGAGAAGTCGCGCCGCAACATCGCGCTGCTGGAACGGCAGCGCGACGAGGGCGACGACTCGGCCTTCATGCACTTCAACCTCGGCTCCGAGCACGGCGCGATGGGGGATGCGGCCGCCGCGCTGGTCGAGTACGACCGCGCAGCGGAGCTGCTCGAGATCGAGCCGGGCGTGCCGCAGGCCGCCTTCGTGCCCGCCTTCGTCCGTCGCCACCTGCGCGTGATGCGGCTCTGCGGCCGCGAGCAGGAGGCGCTCGAGCGCGCCGAGAAGGCGCTGGCCGTCTTCCCCGGCTTCACCGATCTCGTCTATGAGCAGGCGGTCACCGCGCGTGCACTCGAGCGCAGAGATGAGGCGATCGCGTACTTCGAGCGCTGCATCGAGATGGGCGACGCGCCGGCTCACTACACCTCGACGGTCGGAATGGGCACGTTCCTGCCGAAGATCGGGCTCGCCGAGCTGCTGCTGGAGCAGGGCGAGAGCGCCCGCGCCGTCGAGCTGCTCGACGGCGCGCTCGCGAAGTACAACGGCTTCTTCGGCCTCATCCTGCCGTACGCGACCGCGCAGCTGAGCGCCGGCGCGAGCCCCGAGGAGGTCGTCGAGCGGACCGAGCGGCACGTCGAGAGACTGACTCCGACGATGCGCTTCATGCTCGGCACAGCGCTCTACGAGCGCGGCCAGACGGTCGCCGCCGAGGGCCAGTACCGGCTGCTGCTCGAGCAGCAGCCGACGAGCGGCATGGGCCGTGTCGCGCTCGCCGAGGCGCTGCTGTCGCAGTCTCGCTGGGAGGAGGCCGCGGAGGTCGCCGCCGCGCTGCCCGACGGTGAGGCGCATGCCGCCGCCGCTCGCCGCAGCGAGCTGTTCGGGCGGATCGCCGCCGGTGACCTCGACGGCGCCGCGGCGGCGATCGCCCGCGATCGCGCGCTCGCCGAGCTGGGCGAGGACGAGGCATCGCGCGCGCTGCCGCCCGGTGACCGCGAGCTGTTCGCCGCCTGGCTGGCGGCCGTGCGGGGCGAGCAGGACGACGACAGCGTCCTGCCGCTGGAGTCGGTCGGGCTGCTGGAGGTGACGCTCGAGGCGTTGCTGCGCGTCGAAGAGGTCGAGCTGTTCGCGACGCTCGTGCCGCTCGTCGGCCGCTGCCCGATCGCGCCGCGCGAGCAGCACGAGCTGCGTGCCGGCCTCTACCTGCGGCGCGGCTTCCTCGCGTCGGCGGCGGAGGAGTGGATCGCCGTCGCCTCCACGGAGCCCGACGTGCGCGCCCTGCTCGGGCTGGCGCACGTCGCCGTCGGCCAGGGGATGGCCGAGGAGGCGCTTGACTTCGCGCGCGAGGCCTACGCGCTCGACCCCGAGAATCAGGATGCGTCGCGGGTGCTCGCGCGGCTCGAGCCGCTGGCCGCGTAGCGCCGACGGTCGGCTGGTCCGATCGTACGCTCGTCGAGGCGCGTTCAAGTTCGCATGCGGACCGCCGACCATGAGGGATGACCACACAGGAGACGGCGCACCACCGGGGGGTGGACGCCCGGAGGACATGCCCATGAGCCTGGACGTCGCGCCAGTCGGACCGAGCAGCTATCGCGCAGGTAACGAGTTCACGTCGTTGCCTCGCGGCGTGCGCTCCCCTGCCGCGACCCATGACGTGGGCCCCTCGGGGGACGTTCCCTCGTCGCCACCGCAACAGGTGCTCGACGCGATGGACGCCGCCTCCCGTGCCTACCAGGCCCTGCGTGAGCAGGGCCGCGAACTGCGTTTCGCACAGGATGCCGACACCGGCCGCATGACCATCGAGGTCCGCGACATGGACGGCAACCTGCTGCGCATGATTCCGCCGAGCAAGCTGCTCGACGTCGCAACCGGAGGGATTCTCGACTAATGGCCAGTGTCAGTTTCGGGGGCCTCGCGTCGGGCCTCAACACGACGGACATCATCACGCAGCTGATGGCGCTGGAGAAGCGCCCGCGGATCCTGCTCGACAACAAGCAGGTGCTGATCGAGGAGCGTCAGAGCATCCTCAAGGACTTCCAGTCGAAGCTCAGAACGCTGCAGCTGGCGGCGACCGACCTGCGCTCGGTCACGCTCTTCCAGCAGAAGCAGGCGGTCGAGTCCAGCGACGCGACGAAGGTCTCGGTCAGCAGCAACAGCGGCGCCGGTGTCGGCGGCTACCAGGTCGAGGTCCAGCAGCTCGCCAACGCCGCCCAGCGGACCTTCGCCTACACCGTTCCGGCGGCCGGCGACAGCATCACGATCGAAGGTCATGCGACGGCGATCACAGCCGGCATGACGGCGCAGGAGTTCGCGACCGCGATCAACACCGACAGAGACGCGAGAGTCTATGCGGCGGCGATCGACGAGAGAACGATCGTCTTCTCCAGACGCGAGACCGGCTTCGACGACGATCTCACCTTCATCGACTACAGCGGTGGCGCGTCGGCGCTCACGGAGGACAGAGCGAAGGAGCGCGCCGGCAGAGACGCGCTCTACACCGTCGACGGCGTCGCCAGAAGATCGGCGACCAACGTCATCAGAGACGCGGTCGCCGGCGTCACGCTGACGCTCAGAGGCGTCACGACCGCGTCGGGTCCGATCACCGTCTCGGTCGGCGCGCCCGGCGCCGACACCGAGGCGATCACGAGAAAGCTGCAGGCGTTCGTCGACGCCTACAACGCCGCGGTCAACGCGATCCGCGGCAAGCTCAACGAGAGATCGGTCCCGGACTCGCGCACGAAGGAGGAGATCGCCAACGGCGTCGCCGACACGCGCACGGTGACCCAGAAGAAGGCCGGCACGCTCTTCGGCGATCGCCAGCTGAACATGCTGCTGAGCACGATGCGGCAGTCGATCTACTCGCCGGTGGCGGGTGCCCCGGCCGGCTTCGACTCGCTCACGGCGCTCGGCATCAGCACCGGCGCGGTCTCCTCCTCGACGTCGAGAGACACGCTCAACGGCGTGTTGACGCTCGACACCGACAGACTGTCGAGAGCACTGGCCAGCGACCCCAACGCGGTCCGCGACCTGCTCGCCGGCGTCAGCGGCACCGGCGGCTTCGCGCGTTCGTTCGAGAGACTCATCGACGAGTCGGCCGGCCTCACGGGCATCCTCAGCACGCGCATCACCGGCGCCGACGACGAGATGCGCGTGCTCAGACGGCAGATGGAGCAGATGGACGCGCGCCTCGCGCTCAAGGAGAAGGGGCTGCAGCGGCAGTTCACCGCGCTCGAAGTCGCGATGCAGAAGAGTCAGGCGCAGGGCAACTGGCTCACCGGACAGCTCGCCGGGCTCGGCTGAGCCTGAGCTGGCGCACGGGCGGTCAGCAAGGAGCGGCCGGGGCTCAATCTCCCGGCCGCCCTTCCGATCACCCGAATGACGGTTGTTGTATCCCTCGATCCCCGGAAGGCCAATGAGCACCCATCTCGCGGCATCGCCGCAGGCCTATCGTGAGAGCGCGGTCTTGACCGCGCCGCCGGAACGGCTCGTCGTCATGCTCTACGACGGCGCGAGACGCTTCCTCTACCAGGCCGCGGTCACGATGCGCAACGGCGACATCCAGACCTCGCACGAGCGTCTGCGTCGCGCCGAGGCGATCATCGATCACCTGCTCTCGACGCTCGACATGAGCCAGGGCGAGGTCGCCCAGCAGCTCGAGTCGATCTACGTCTTCTGCCAGCGGCTGCTGGCCGAGGGCCGCATCAGACAGGACGCCGAGAAGCTCGACCAGGTCAGCAGACTGCTCAGCGAGCTGCGCGACGCCTGGGACCAGATCGCGTCCGCGCCGCAGACGGTGTCGCTGTGAGCGCCGCCGTCGAGCCGTACGAGCGGCTCGCGACGCTGGCGGAGGAGGAGCTCGCGCTCGTCACCGCCGCCGAGCTGCCCGACGCCGACGTGCTGGAGGCGCTGCTGGCCGAGCGCGACCGCCTCGTCGCCGCGCTGCCGGCCGATCCGCCGGCCGCGGCCGCGCACGCGCTCGCGCGCGCGGCCGCGCTGCAGGAGCGCACGACCGGCGAGCTCGCCGGCCGGCTCTCCGAAGCTCGCCGCGAGCTCGACGCCGTCGGTCACGGCCGCCGCGTCGCGCGCGGCTACGGCGGCGCCACGCCCCAGCGCGGCGCCCTCGACCTCGCCGGCTAGCAGGCAGGTCGGACCCATCGCTCAAGAAGCTCGGCCGATTGCCGATCTTCTCGCGTGAGGATCCTCGCAAGCGGTTCCTCGCCCTCGATCTTGGCCGGCTACACGGACGGCTTGAAAGGACCCTCGACCTCGATGAGCCTCTTCGACAGCACCCAACTCGCGCTCGAAACCGCCCTGCGCGGTTCGTCGATGCGGCAGGAGCTGCTGACGAACAACCTGGCGAACATCAACACGCCGGGCTACCAGCGTCAGGACCTCGACTTCCACAGCGCGCTCAAGAGCGCGCAGGCCTCGGGCGTCAACCCGACCGAGGTGTCGTTCCGGCCGACGACCGATCCGACGCGCACCGTGCGCGCGGACGGCTCCGGCCTCGACGCCGACCAGGAAGCCGCCACGCTCGCCAAGAACACGCTCGAGTACCAGGCGCTCGTCCAGGTCATGGGCGCGCGCACGATGATCATGCAAGTCGCGATGGGTGTCCGCTGATGGGCCTCTTCGACGCGATCGACATCGCCGGCAGCGGCCTCACGGCCGAGCGCCTGCGGATGGACGTCACCGCCGAGAACCTGGCCAACGCGCAGACGACGCGCGGCGCCAACGGCGGTCCGTACCAGCGCAAGGAGGTCGTGCTCGAGCAGGCCGGCGGCAGCGCCTTCGGCACGATGCTCACCGGCGCGATCGGCGGCGTCCGCGCCGCCGACTCGCCCAACGGCGTGCAGGTCGCCGCGATCGTCGAGGACGGCAGCCAGCAGCGGCTCGTCTACGACCCTGCGCACCCCGACGCCAACGACCAGGGCTACGTCGCGATGCCGAACGTGAACCCGGTCACCGAGATGGTCGACCTGATCAGCTCCTCCCGCTCCTATGAGGCGAATGTGACTTCGATGCAGTCCGCCAAGCAGATGTTCACCAAGACGCTCGAGCTGCTCAGATGATTGCCGCGATCGATCCCTCGATGGTCGCCGGACTCGGCGACCAGTGGCAGACCCCCGACGTCTCGGGCGTCCCGGGCACCGACTTCCAGACGCCCGCGATCGACTCGATCGGCGGCGCGGAGGCGGGCGGCGGCGAAGGATTCGGCCGCATGCTCGCGAACGAGATCGGCAAGCTCTCCGAGCTGCAGACGAACGCCGCCGAAGCAGGTCAGGCACTCGCGACCGGCACCGCGACCGATCCGGTCACGGCCGTCGTGGCTGTCGAGAAGGCGCAGCTCGCGATGCAGTTCGCCGGGCAGCTCCGCACGAGAGGCGCCGAGGCGCTCTCGGAGATCTTCCGCACCCAGATCTGATCCATGCCCGCACGCGCCCTGCTCGCCAACCTTTCGACCCGCGGCAAGATCGCCCTCGCCGCGGGCGCGCTCGCGATCGTCCTCGTGCTGTTCGTGCTCTTCCGGATCGCGACGGCGCCCAGCTTCACGACCGTGCTGACCGGCATGGACCCGAAGCAGACCGGCGAGGTCACCGCCGCGCTCGACGAGAGAGGTATCGCCTACGAGCTGCAGAACAACGGCACCGCCCTCGCGGTCCAGAAGGACCAGACGGCGAGAGCGCGGATCGCGCTCGCCAGCGCCGGTGTCCCCGCCAGCGTCGAGGACGGCTACAAGATCCTCGACGAGCAGAAGCTCGGCACCTCCAACTTCCAGCAGCAGGTCAACTACCAGCGCGCGCTCGAAGGCGAGATCGCCAAGACGATCGAGCAGGTCGACGGTGTCTCCAGCGCCCAGGTGCAGCTCGTGCTGCCCGACAGAGAGGCGCAGCTGTTCGCCGAGAACACCGCGCCCGCGACCGCGGCCGTGCTGCTGACCGGCGGCGCCGCGCTCGATGAGGGCCAGGTGCGCGGCATCGCGCAGCTGGTCACCAACTCGGTCCCGTCGCTGAAGAACGACAAGGTCACGATCTCCGACAGCAGCGGCACGCCGCTGTGGCCGACCGCCACCAGCGGTGGCGGCGGCAGCGGCGGGCTGCTCGCCAAGCAGGCGGCCGAGGCGCGCTACAACCAGGCGACCGCCGCCGAGCTGACGGCGATGCTGACGCGCACGCTCGGCCCCAACACCGCCGAGGTGCAGGTGAAGGCCGACCTGAACGCCAACGAGGCGACGCAGGACAGACTCGTCTACGGCGAGGACGGCACGCCGGTCACCAGAAGAACCGAGGTCGAGTCGCTCGTCGGCAGAGGCACGAGAGCGGGCGGCGCCGCCGGCACCGCCGGCAACACGCCGCCGACCTACGCCGCGCAGGGCGGCGGCGACTCCGACTACAGACGCGAGAACGAGGACCAGACCTTCGCGGTCGACAGAACCTTCACGCGCACGAGAATCGCGCCCGGCGCGATCAGAAGACAGCAGGTCGCCGTGATGATCGACAGATCGATCTCGCCCGCGATGCTGCCGTCGATCAGAGACGCCGTGATGGCGGCCGCCGGGATCGAGACCGATCGCGGCGACGTGCTCAACATGGTGCAGGTCGAGTTCGCGCCGCTGCCGAGACCCGAGGGCACCGACCCTGTCGACCAGATCTGGGACTACGCCAGATACGCGCTGCTCGGCATGGCCGCGCTGATCTTCCTCGCGCTCGTCACGCGCCAGCTGCGCAAGCGCGAGAACGAGGCGCTCGGCGCCCAGCCGACGTGGCTCAACGAGATCGAGTCGCCGCGCACGCTGGCCGAGCTGGAGCGCGTCGAGGAGCCTGTCTCCCCGACGCAGGTGCTGCCGCTCAGATCGCCGGAGAACCCGGCGCGCATGCAGGTCGAGGAGCTTGTCGAGCGCGACCCCGAACGCGTCGCGCAGCACGTCCGCGCTTGGATGCAGGAGGACTAGGCAGTCATGGCGATCCAACTCCCAGCCGCCAACGATCCCGCTGCCGCCGCCGTCGGCGAGACCGGCGTGATGCCGGCCCCGCGCCGCCTGCCGCAGAGAACGCCCGTGCGGATCGTCGGCCGTCAGAAGGCCGCGATCCTGCTCGTCGCGCTCGGCCCCGAGAAGGCGGCCGAGATCTTCAAGCACCTCCGCGACGAGGAGATAGAGACCCTCTCGCTGGAGATGGCGAAGCTCAACCAGATCGACCACGAGTCGGTCGAGTACGTCTTCGACGAGCTCGTCGCGACCGTGACGGCGTACGACTCGCTCGCCGCCGGCGGCGTCGACTACGCCCGCGAGGTGCTGGAGCGCGCGCTCGGCCCCGAGCGCGCCGCCGAGATCATCGGCCGGCTCTCGACCGTGATCGAGATGCGGCCGTTCGAGTTCCTGCGCCGCACGCCGCCCGAGCACATCGTCACCTTCCTGCGCGCCGAGGCGCCGCAGACGATCGCGCTCGTGATCGCCAACCTTCACACGACGCTCGCCGCGCAGGTGCTCGCGCACCTGCCCGAGGAGGAGCAGGCCGACATCGCGCTGCGGATCGCCCGCATGAGCGAGACGCCGCCGGACGTCGTGAAGGAGATCGAGGGCGTGATGCGCCAGAAGCTCGCGTCCGTCGTGCAGCAGGAGTACTCCTCCCAGGGCGGCGTCAAGTCGCTCGCCGAGATCCTCAACTACACCGACCGGCCGACCGAGCGCAACGTGCTCGACACGCTCACCGAGCGTGACGCCGAGCTCGGCGAGGAGGTTCGCCGGCTGCTGTTCGTCTTCGAGGACATCGCCAAGCTCGACGACCGCTCGATCCAGCTCGTGCTGCGCGAGGCCGACCAGAGAGATCTGGCGCTCGCCCTGCGCGCGGTCGACGAAGAGGTCAGAGAGCGGATCCTCCAGAACATGTCCGAGCGCGGCGCGACGCTCCTGCGCGAGGAGATGGACTACATGCCGCCGCAGCGCAAGCGCGTCGTCGAAGAGGCGCAGGGTCGCATCGTCGCGATCGTCCGTCGTCTCGAGGACGCCGGCGCGCTCGTGATCGGCCGCGGCGGGAGCGACACCATTGTCTGAGGCGTTCACCGACGTCTCGCCGTACGCCTTCCGGCAGCTGGAGCCGCCGAGAGAGGTGTCGCTGAGAGACCTCGAGGACCCGATCGCCGAGGCGCGCGCGGAGGCCGACGGCATCCGCGCCGCCGCCCGCGCCCAAGGCTACGCCGAGGGCCAGGAGCAGGCGCTCGCCGAGGCGCGGCCCGGGCTGCAGGCGGCGCTCGTCGCGCTGCAGCAGGCGACCGCCGGCGTCGAGCAGGTGCGCGCCGAGACGGCCGCCGCCGTCGAGCGCGACTCGATCGAGCTGGCGCTGCAGCTGGCCGAGAAGATCGTCGCCGGCGCGCTCGCCGTCGAGAGCGAGCGGATCGTCGACGTCGTGCGCGGCGCGCTGCGCCGTCTCTCCGAACGCCGGCGCGTGACGATCCTCGTCAACCCGGACGACCTCGAGACGGTCCGCGAGGCGGTCGACGGCTTCGTCACCGGGCTCGGCGGGATCGAGCACTGCGAGGTCCAGGCCGAGCGGCGGATCACCTCCGGCGGCGCGATGGTGCGCACCGAGGAGGGCCAGATCGACGCCCAGGTCAACACGCAGCTCGTGCGCGCGCGTGAGCTGGTCGAACTCGAACTTGGTGAGTAGATGAGCCCCGAGGACCAGACGCCGGAGGTGCGCGTCCCGCAGGACGTCGGCGAGACGCTCGCGCACATCGGCACCGTCCTGCGCCACAGCGACCTCGCGCGCCGCCACGGCCGCGTCAGCGACCTGATCGGGCTCGTCGTCGAAGCGACCGGCCTGCAGGCCGAGGTCGGCGAGATCTGCATGGTCAACGGCGACCGCGGCCACCCGCCGGTCCCCTCCGAGGTCGTCGGCTTCCGCGGCCAGCGGACGCTGCTGATGCCGCTCGGCGAGATGCACGGCATCGGCCCGGCGACGACCGCCCGCGCGACCGGCAGCCCCTTCCGCATCCGCGTCGGCGACGACCTGCTCGGGCGCGTGATCGACGGCCTCGGCAGACCGATCGACGGGATGCCGCGCGCGACCGGCGGCCGTCCGCGCTCCGCCAACGCCTCGCCGCCCGACCCGTTGGAGCGTCCGCGCATCGACACGCGCGTCGACCTCGGCGTGCGCGCGCTCGACTCGCTCGTCCCGTGCGGCCGCGGCCAGCGCCTCGGCATCTTCGCCGGCTCCGGCGTCGGCAAGTCGTCGCTGCTGGGCATGATCGCCCGCTCGACGACCGCCGACGTCAACGTGATCGCGCTCGTCGGCGAGCGTGGTCGCGAGGTGAAGGAGTTCATCGAGCGCGACCTCGGTGACGCGCTCGCGCACTCGGTCGTCGTCGTGGCGACCTCCGACCAGCCCGCCCTCGTCCGCATCAAGGCCGCGTTCACCGCCACCGCGATCGCCGAGCACTTCCGCGATCAGGGCAAGGACGTGATGTTGATGATGGACTCGGTCACGCGCTTCGCGATGGCCCAGCGCGAGGTCGGCCTGGCGATCGGCGAGCCGCCCGCCACGCGCGGCTACACGCCGTCGGTCTTCGCGCAGCTGCCGCGCCTGCTGGAGCGCTCCGGCACCGCCAAGGTCGGCTCGATCACCGGCCTCTACACCGTGCTCGTCGACGGCGACGACATGAACGAGCCGATCGCGGACGCCGTCCGCTCGATCCTCGACGGTCACATCGTCCTCACGCGCGAGCTGGCGCACGCCTCCCACTACCCCGCGATCGACGTGCTGCAGTCGGTCTCGCGCCTCGTCGGCGAGGTCGTCTCGCCGCAGGTGCGCGCCGCCGGCCAGGCCGTCCGCCACCTGATGGCGGCGTACAAGGAGAAGGAAGACCTGATCGCGATCGGCGCCTACCAGGGCGGCACCGATCCGACGGTCGACGCCGCGATCGCGCTGCGCCCGCAGATCGACCGCTTCCTGCGCCAGCACGTCTCCGACGCGACCACCGCCGCGCAGGCCGACGCGCTGCTGCTCGACATCGCGGCGCGGATCGGCGAGTTCGCCGGCGTCGGCGGCGACCACTTCCAGCCCGACCCGGCCGCGGCCGCGCAGCAGGCCGAGCCCGATCTCGCCGACAACGGCGAGCCGGCGATACCGGGCCCGCTGAACCTCTAGCCGCGTCAGCGGTAGCCGCTCGTGTCGGCCGCTCTGCCGGCGTCGGTGACCTCGACCATGTAGCGCCACGCGTCCGGCCGCGAGCCGTCGAGGTCGTCGACCTCGTAGACCTGCGCGAGCTGGCCGCTGGAGAGCGACTGGCCGTTCCATCTGTGCCGCTGCGGATCGGCGGCGAGCGCCGCGACGGCGCGGCCGGTGAAGCGCGGCGTCTCGGAGATCGCGAAGTGCGGCTGTCTCGGGATCGCGTCGCGCCAGGTGTCCTCCGTCACGCCGAACGCCTCCTCCAGCATCGCCTCCGAGCGCAGCCAGCCGGGGCTGACGACGACGGCGGTCGCGCCGTGGGGCTTCAGCTCGTGGGCCTGCACGAACGCCATCCGCAGGACAGCCCACTTGGCGATGTCGAGGAAGTAGGTCTCGCGGTAGTGGGTCGCGTTGTAGTCGAGCGTGCCGTCGGTCATCTCGACGACGAGGCCGCCCGGTCTGCGGATCAGCAGCGGCAGCGCGAAGTGGCTCGTGATCGCGTGCGAGTCGAGCGCGAGCCGGAACTGGCGCAGGCCGCCGTCGAGGTCGTGCTCCCACACCGGTCTGCTCCAGCCGATGTATCTGTCGCCGCCCCAGGCGTTGTTGACGAGCACGTCGAGCCGGCCGTGCTCGCGGTCGATCCGCTCGACCAGCGCCTGCACCTGGTCGGGGACGAGGTGGTCGACCTGAACGGCGATCCCCGTGCCGCCGGCCTGCTCGACCAGTTCCGCCGTCTCCTCGATCGTCTCCGGGCGGTCGACCTCCGAGCGCTGCGCCCGCGTCGTGCGGCCGGTGCACCAGACGGTCGCGCCGAGCGCGCCGAGCTCGATCGCGATGCCGCGGCCGGCGCCGCGGGTCGCGCCGGCGACGAGCGCGACGCGCCCTGCGAGTGGTCTGTCGTTCGTGCTCATGCGATCACCGTAGGCGGCAATCCCGCCATCTTCTGTCATGTATGGCGGTACGCTGGGCACGTGCGCGCCAGCCGTCTCGTCTCGCTCGTGCTGCTGCTGCAGGCCCGCGGTCCTGCGACGGCCGAGGAGCTGGCGGAGCGGCTCGAGGTCTCCGTCCGCACCGTCCACCGCGACGTCGCGGCGTTGCGCGACAGCGGCGTCCCGGTCGAAGGGGAGCGGGGACCGGCCGGTGGCTATCGGCTGCCCGGCGGCTACCGCACGCGCCTGACCGGGCTGACGCCGAGCGAGGCGGAGGCGCTGTTCGTCGCGGCGCCGGCGACGCCGCTCGGCCTCGGCGGCTTCCTCGCGGAGGCGCAGCTGAAGCTGCTCGCGGCGTTGCCGCCGCAGCTGCGCGAGCGGGCCGACCGCGCCGGGCGGATCTTCCACGTCGACCATGGCGCCTGGTTCGACGAGACCAGCCCGCCGGCCGGGCTCGACCTCGTCGCCGGCGCGCTGTGGGAGGCGCGGCGGCTGCGGATCGTCCACCGTGGCAGGGACCGCGTCGTCGATCCGCTCGGGCTCGTGCTGAAGGGGCCGACCTGGTACCTCGTCGCGCTCACCGACGCCGGCGAGCGCACCTTCCGCGTCGAGCGGCTGGAGCGGATCGAGCTGCTGCGGGAGCCGTCGACGCCGCCGCCGGGGTTCGACCTGCCGGCCTACTGGGAGCGGTGGTCGCGTGCCTTCGAGGAGGGGCTGCCGTCGGTCGCGGTGCGCGTTCGCGTCGCGCCGGCGGCGCTCGGCGAGCTGGCCCGCGTCGTCGACTCGCGCCGGCGGGCGCTGCTGCCGGCGAGCGCGGAGGAGGCGCCGCCGCAGGCGCGCTGCGCCGACGGCCGCCTCGAGCTGGAGATCTGGTTCGAGCGGCTGGAGCACGCGTCGGCGCTGCTGGGGCTCGGGGCCGCGGTCGAGGTGCTCGAGCCGCCGCGGCTGCGGGCGCGGCTCGCCGAGCAGGCTGCCGAGCTGGCGGCGCTCTATCGCCCCGCGCTCGAACATCCGTCCAGGGGGTGAATGTTCGGAGGGTCACGCCGACTACCCGGAACGTGACCCAGTTCACCTTCCGCCTCGAACGCGTGCGCGCACTCCGCGAACGCGGCGAGGATCTCGCCAAGCAGGAGCTGGCCGGCGCGATGCTGCGCCGCACGAGCTGCGAAGAGCGGCTGCGCGAGACCGGCGTCGAGCTCGACGCCGCGCGTGACCGTCAGCGCGACCTCTCCGCGATCGCCGTCAGCGCGCAGGACCTGATCGCGCGGCAGCAGTATCTCGAGCGCGTCGAGCGCAACCGCGTCCAGGGTCAGCAGGAGCTGGTCCAGTTCGAGGCCGAGGTCGACGCGCGCCGCGCGTCGCTGCGCGAGGCCGCGCGCGACCGCCAGGCGCTCGAGCGCCTGAAGGAGAGACGTCGCGCCGACCACGCCCGCGAGCTGGCTCGCGTCGAGGGCGCCGCGATGGACGAGATCGCCCTCACGCTTCACCGCCGGAGAGCGTCGTGAGCGTCCCCGCCGTCGACGCGATCGCCGCCGTCGGCACCGGCGCGCAGAACGCCGTCGCGCGCATCGCCGAGCTGCAGCAGCTGGTCGCACGCGCCCACGCGCTGCCGCAGGCGCAGAGCGCCGCCGGCTCGGCCACCCCCAACTTCGCCTCCGTGCTTGCAGGCTCCAGCGCCGGCCTCGGCGGCGCGATCGCGACCGCCCCCGCGCCGTTCGGCGTCACGCCGCCGGCGAGCACCGTCCCGGTCGCGACCGGCACCGGCGCGCTCGGCGGCGAGCCGAGCGCCTTCGACGGCCTGATCGTCGCCGCCGCGCAGCGCCACGGGCTCGACCCCGCGCTGCTGAAGGGCCTGATCCGCGCCGAGTCGAACTTCGACCCGAACGCCTCCAGTCCCGCCGGCGCCGCCGGTCTCGTGCAGCTGATGCCCGGCACCGCCGCGTCGCTCGGCGTCGCCGACCGGCTCGATCCCGCGCAGTCGATCGAGGGCGGCGCGAAGTACCTGCGCCAGCAGCTCGACGCCTTCGGCGGCGACGTCACGAAGGCGCTCGCGGCCTACAACGCCGGTCCCGGCGCGGTCACCAGATACGGCGGCGTGCCGCCCTACGCCGAGACGCAGGCGTACGTCGTCAAGGTCCAGGCCTACGCCGACGAGTACCGCGTCGCCGCGCCGGCCGTCGCGACCGTCCCCGCCGTCGCCCCGACGACCGCGCCCGTCTTCTCCACAGCCATTCCTACGACCGGATCGGGATCGATCACATGAGCATGATCATTGCGCCCCCGGCGCCCCCGCCGCCGGCGAGCCAGGGCCCGCCGAAGAAGGGCGGCAGCTCCGCTCCTCCCGGCGGCGACCCATTCGCCTCGGTACTCGACCAACAGGCCCGGACCGCCACTGCGGAAGGCCTCACGAAGCAGGACGCCGGTGACGCCGGCGGCATCAGCGGCAGGGGCGACGCCCCCGCCGCCGACACGCCGCAGCCGCAGCAGGTGGGCACGGATGCCGTGGCGCCGAGCGCGGAGGGGACGGATCCCGCCGCGCTCGCCGCTGCGCTCAACTCGCTGCTGAACGGCACGACGCCGGCGCCGACAGCGCCGGTCGCCGCCGCGCCGACCGCGCCCGCGGCACCCGCCGCGGTCCCGGCCGAGCAGGCTGCGGCGACGCCGCTGCCGACC
>NZ_JAWSTH010000071.1:0-33654 GCF_033542075.1 Conexibacter stalactiti | reverse complement strand
GCCCGCGCGGCCGCCGCGTCGAGCGGTGCGAGCGCGAGCAGGCGGGCGCCGCGCTCGGCCGTCAGCGCGACGGCGCGCTCGACCGCCTCGCGCCGCGGCGCGACACGCGCGCCGCACAGCACCGCGAGCGGCAGCGGGGAGATGCGACCGGCGAGCCGCCCGAGCAGCTCCAGCGACTGCACGTCGGCCCACTGCAGGTCGTCGAGCACGAGCAGCACCGGCGCGCTCGTGCAGAGCTCCTCCAGCAGCACCAGCAGCGCCTCGCCGATCCCGAACGCCAGCTCACCGCCGCCGCGCAGGCTGGCACCGCCTTCGCCGCCGCCGCGCAGGCCGCCGCCACTGCCGCTCAGCGCGGGCTCCGCGCCATCGCCGAGCAGCCGCGCGACCGCAGCACGTCGCGGGTCCTCGCTCGCACCGACCTCGAGCGCGTCGACGAGCACGCCGAACGGCCGGTGGCGCTCCAGCTCGTCGGCGCCGGCTGCCAGCACCGTCATCCCGCGCTCGCGCGCGAGCGCGGCCGCCGCCCGTGTGAGCGCGGTCTTGCCGATCCCGCCCTCGCCGCGCAGCCATCCGAGTCCGCCGTCGCCGGCGCAGGCGTCCGCGACCAGCTCGGCGACAACGGCAAGCTCCTGCTCGCGACCGAACAGCTCGCGATCCGACTCGGCGGGGACGGGGACCATCCAGCGGCATCTTCCCCGATCGGGCGTTCGACTAGCGGAGCGCCACGACGACGAACGAGTTCTCCGGCGTGAAGCCGCCGCTCGGGCCGAGCGAGGCGAGCATGATGCCGATCAGGAAGGCGATCGCGACCGCCAGGAAGATGACCAGGGCCAGCAGCTTTCCACTCATCGCCGTCTTTATACTCCACTATCCAGTCTGATTTCCAGATCTGTGCGCGCCCGGGCGCAGCGTCGCCGTCCTCGCGACCAGGCACACTTCGCGCTCCAAACCTCGCATGTCCGGTCGATGACAGGACGAGGACGACCATCGATCTGGAGGATTGCGTGCGGAAGGTGTCTGGAGGGTCGCGGCTGCCGCTCGTCGTGAGCGCGCTCGCGACGGTGGCCGGTGTCGCCGTCTTCGCCGGCTTCGGCGCGGCAGGCGGCGACGGCGAGAACCGCGCGCAGGCCGCCGCCGCGGCGCCGAGCGCGACCGCGAGCGCCGTCGCGTGGAGACCGAAGCGGGGGCTGCCGCTCACCGAGCCGCAGCAGCTGCGCAGCAGAGGCGGCGTGCTGAAGGTCGACCTGACCGCCAGAAGAGGCCGCATCGTCGTCTCCGGCTCGCCGGTCACCGCGCAGCCGTTCAACGGTCAGTTCGTCGGCCCGACGCTCGTCGTCAGACCCGGCGACACGATCCGCGCGACGATCCACAACGGCACCAGAGCGCAGACGAACATCCACTACCACGGCCTGCATGTCTCGCCGAAGGGGCTGTCGGACAACGTCTTCCGCACCTTCGAGCCGGGCAGAACGGTCAAGTCGGTCGTCGTGCTGCCGAACGACCACGAGCCCGGCACCTTCTGGTACCACGTCCACTTCCACGGCCTCTCCGAGGGTCAGCTGATGGGCGGCCTCTCAGGGCTGATCGTCGTCGAAGGGCTGAAGGACCTGCTGCCGCAGGAGCTGCGCGACGTGCCCGAGCAGCAGCTCGCGATCCGCAACCTCCAGCTCGTCAGACCGGACACGGTCGCGACGCTCGGCAGCGAGGTCAGCCCGCCGGTCGAGAGCCCGCGGCTGATCAACGGCCTGCTGAGACCGAAGCTGACGCTCAGATCGGGCGAGACGCAGCTGTGGCGCCTGGCCAACATCGGCCCGGACATCTTCTACGACATCGCGCTCGACGGGCACACGCTGGCGGTGATCGCCGAGGACGGCTCGCCGGTCTGGGAGGTCGAGAGACGGACCCGCCTGCTGCTGCCGCCGGGCAAGCGCTTCGACGTGCTCGTGCAGGGCGGCAAACCCGGCAGGTACAAGATCAGAGCGTTCAGATACGAGGGCTTCGCGCCGCTGCCGACGGTCGAGCTGGCCGAGCTGACGGTGACCGGGCCGGCCGCCGAGCCGACGCTGAGAATCCCCGAGACGCTGCCGACCAAGACGGTCAGACTCGACAACGCGAAGATCGCCAGAAGACGCACGTTCGTCTTCTCCTTCGGCACCGGCAGAACGTTCACGGCGCTGATCAACGGCGAGGTCTTCGACCCCGAGAGAATCGGCATCACGCCGAAGCTCGGGACCGTCGAGGAGTGGACGCTGATCAACAGATCGGACGAGGACCACCCGTTCCACATCCACGTCAACGACTTCCAGGTGATGAGCGTCGACGGCAAGCCGTACCGCGCCAGAGGCCTGCAGGACGTCGTGACGATCAGAAAGGACGGCGGCCGCGTCGTGGTGCGCAACAGCTACCAGGACTACGCCGGCCACTTCGTCTTCCACTGCCACATCCTCGGCCACGAGGACGCGGGCATGATGCAGACGATCCAGGTGCTCGGCCCGGGCGACAGACCGTCGCCGCCGCCGATGGCCGGGATGCACCACCCGAGAGGGCACGAGGGGCACTGAGGCAGCTCACAGCTGTCTGAGGTAGACGTCCTCCAGCCACGCGTCGAAGGCGCTCGACGTGCCGGTCGGGGCCCCCTTCTCGATCTCCCGCAGCGAGAAGACCCCGACCCCGCGCGTCGTCGCCTCGGCGAGTGACTGCCATCTCGGGTCCCACAGGCCGGAGCGGATCAGCGCCTTGCCGCAGTGCAGGTAGACCTCGCTCACGTCGACCACGAGCGCGAGCTTGGCGCGGCGCCCGTCGGCGGTGAAGCGCTCCAGCAGCTGCGCGTCGTCGGTGACGTAGCCGGTGCCGTTGACGCGCAGCGTCTCGCGCAGCCCCGGCACGAAGAAGAGCGTGCCGACGGCCGGGTTCTCCAGCAGGTTCTCGAACGACTGCACCAGTCTGTTGCCGGTGCGGTCGGGCAGCGCGATCGTGCGCTCGTCGAGCACCTTCACGAAGCCGGGGCCGTCGCCGCGCGGGCTGCAGTCGGCACGCCCGTGCGCGTCACAGGTCGCGAGCGTCATGAACGGCGCGTGCGCGATGAAGCGGCGCGCCGTCTCGCCGATCGTCGGCGCCGACTTCGTCGCGATCAGCGCGTGCGGCTCCCCGATCACGGCGCGGATCGCGGCGCGGTCGAGTCTGCGGAAGCGGCGGCGCGGCTCAGACATCGAGCACGATCCGCTCGCCGCGTGCCCGCGAGACGCACGGCATCATCACGTCGCCGGCCTCGCGCTGCGCCGGCGTCAGCACGTCGTCGCGGTGGTCCGGCACGCCGTCGAGCACCGTCGCCTGGCAGGCGCCGCAGACGCCCGCGCGGCAGCTCGACGCCATGCTGACGCCGGCGCGCGCGAGGCCGTCGAGCAGCGACTCGTCCTCCTCGACGAGCACCTCGACGCCGCTGCGCCGCGCGACGACGGTCACCGGCAGGTCGGGGCCGTGCGCGTGGACGGTCGGCGCGAAGCGCTCGAAGTGGATCGCCTCCCGCGGCCAGCCGGCCCGCTCCGCCTGCTCCTGCACCGCGCTCAGCAGCGGCGCGGGGCCGCAGCAGTAGAGCAGCGTGTCGTCGGCGCGCTCGCGCAGCAGCTCGCCGAGCGGCAGCGGGCCGCGCTCGTCGGCCGGCCACAGCCGCACCGCGTCGCCGTGGGCGGCGACCAGCTCCTGCGCGAAGGCCATCGAGCGCACGCTGCGGCCGCCGTAGTGCAGCGACCAGCGCGCCCTCCGCAGCGCGGCCGCCCGCACCATCGACAGCAGCGGGGTGATGCCGATGCCGCCGCCGAGGAAGAGGTAGTGCGGCGCCGGGTCGAGCGCGAAGTGGTTGCGCGGCGCGCCGAGCGCGACGCGCTGGCCCGGCCGCAGGAAGACGTGCACGTACTCCGAGCCGCCGCGGCTGTTGGGCTGCTGCAGCACGGCGATCGTGTACGAGGAGAAGTCGGGCGGCGACTCGATCAGCGAGTACTGGCGGGTGATCCCGACCGGCAGCAGCAGGTCGACGTGCGCGCCCGGCTCCCACGCCGGCAGCGGCGCGCCGTCGGGCCGCTCCAGGCGCACCGAGACGACGGCGTCGGCCTCGTAGGTCAGCTGCGTCACGACGACCTCGAAGATCGCCTCGCGCGGGTCGCCCGGGCCGCGCGCGCCGGGCACGTCGCTCGCCCCGCTCATGCCGCGTGCACCGTGCGCCCGTCGACGATCGTCGCCCGCACCGCCACGCCGGGCAGCTCGTCGGCGGGGACGCTCACCGGGTCCCCGTCGAGCAGCGTCAGGTCGGCGCGCATGCCGGGCGCGATCCGGCCGCTGAGCCGCTGCTCGCCGACGGCCGCCGCGGCGGCCGTCGTGTAGCCGGCCAGCGCCGCCTCCGCGTCGAGCACCTGGCCTGGCTCGACCGCGGCGCGCTCGGGCCGGCCCGGCTCGCGCCGCAGCCGCGCCCACGCCATCCCGCGCAGCGGGTCGAAGTCGGCGATCGGCCAGTCGGAGCCGAGCGCGACGACGGCCCCGGCGGCGAGCGCGTCGCCGAAGCGGAAGGCGCGCCCGGTGCGCGCGGGACCGAGCCGCCGCGCCCAGTCGTCGCTGCCGTCGGGCCGGCGCCACTGCAGGTGGATCGGCTGCATCGAGAGGATCACGTCCTCGGCGACAATCCGCGCGAGGTGCCCGTCGGGCAGCGACTCGGCGTGCTCGATCCGGTGGCGCACGCCGGGCGCCGCGCCGGCGGCGCGGTAGGCGTCGAGCGCGCAGCGGACGGCGCGGTCGCCGATCGCGTGCGTGACGCACTGGAAGCCGGCGGCGGCGAAGCGCGCGACGGTGTCGGCGTAGCGCTGCGGGTCCTCCCACAGCGGCAGCCGTCCCTCGCCGCTGCTGTCGGGCTCCTCCAGCCACGAGGTGCCGGTCTCGACGACGCCGTCGATGAAGAACTTCGCGACGCCGCCGCGCCACAGCCGCCCGTGCTGCTCGCGCAGCGCCAGCAGCGCCTCCAGCTCATCGTCGTCCATCCCCGGCTTGACCCAGACGGGCACGACGAGACGCGCCGTCAGCCGCTCGGCTGCCTCCAGCTCGCGCAGCACGTCGAGCGTCGCCGCCGAGCCGTCCATCGCGTGGGCGCCGGTCAGGCCGGCCGCCGCCATCCGCGCGAAGGTCGCCGCGATCCGCTCCTGCGCCTCGCCGGGCGGCAGCTGCGGCAGGCTCGCGGCAACGCGGTCATAGGCCTCGAACTCGCGCAGCTCGCCGGTCGGCCGGCCGTCGTCGCGGCAGACGATCTGCGAGTTGTCGGCGAACGGCTCGGCGCCGCGGATCCCGGCGCGCGCGAGCACCGACGGCGTCGCGAGATGGGTGTGACAGTCGAAGAAGGTGATCAGCGCCGGCCCGCCTGCGAGCCCCTCCAGCAGCGCCCCGTCGAGCCCGCCGGCGGCGAACAGCGCGTACTCGGCGCCCCAGCCGCGCACGACCGCATGCGGGTCGCCGCCGCGGGCGGCGCGCTCGCGCCGCAGCCGCGCGCCCAGCTCGGCCAGCGCGCCGCTGCCGGCCAGCTCCGCGCCCTGCGCGAACTCGGCCGCCCACAGCGGGTGCATGTGCGCGTCGACGAGGCCGGGGACGACCGTGCTCCCGCGGCCGTCGATCAGCTCGGTCGCGCCGTCGCAGTGGGCGCGCACCTCCGCCTCGTCGCCGACGGCGACGATCGTGCCGCCGCGCAGCGCGACCGCCTCGGCGAACGGCCGCGCGGGATCGAGCGTGCGGATCCGCGCGCCGACGATCGCGCGGTCGGCGAAGGCGCGGCCGCGGGAGCGGGCGCGCGCGCCGGCGCTCCCCGCGGACAGCTCAGCTCCCGTCACGCCGCATCCTGCCGCGCGGCCGCGGCGCCGACCGCGTAGGGGAGGAACTCGCCCGCGTCGGGCGGTCCGCTGCAGACCCACAGCCGCCGCGCGTCGACGTCGGCGATCGTCGCCGCGACCGTCTCGACGTCGGCGCTCGCGTCGTCGTCGGCGTGGTGGCTGAGCGCGTGCGGGACGCCGCCGCGGTCGGCCAGCATCGCTCTCAGCGCCGGCAGGTCGACCGGCGGCGCGCCGGCCAGCAACGTCCGCAGCCGCCCGGCGCGGTGGCGCGAGTTGGTCAGCCACGCCTCCGTCGCGCTCTCGTGGATCGCCAGCGGCCCCTCGAAGTGGTTCGCGTGCACGAGCACGCCGTGGCTCGGCTCGATCCGCGCGACGGCGGCCGGCGTCGTCTCCAGGTCGACGATCCCGTCGGGCCCGGCGAGCAGCAGGTTGCGCGGCCCCGAGCGCGGCACCGTCGCGATCGCCGCGACCGCCTCGGCGACCGTCGAGCAGGCGAGCGCGATCCGCGTCAGCAGGTAGCGCGGGAGGCCGACCTGCCAGCCCGGCGCGTGCAGGAAGTTCGCGAGCACGACGACGCCGGCCGCGTTCATGCCGTGGTGGCCGACCTGGCCGGCCGGCGTGATCGTCAGCAGGTCGGGCGCGTGCCCGTCGCCGCGCCGCAGCGCGATCAGCAGCGGCCGGTAGGCCGGCGGCAGGTCGACGTTCTGCGCCGCCAGCGTCCCCTGCGCGGCGGCCGGCCCGGTCAGCGCGACGGTCGTGCACTCGGGCTCCTGCGCGCCGGGCGCGATCGTCAGCTCGGCGCGCAGCTGCAGCAGCCAGCCGTCGTCGGCCGTCAGACCCGCGCCCTCGCCGACGCCGTCGACCTCCTCTGCCAGCCGCGGCGCGACCGCCGCCGTCGCGGCGCGGAACGGCAGCGCCCGCTCGCGCGCCTGCGCGGCCGTGACGCCGCGAGCCGCGAGCCGCTGCACGACGAGCGCGTGGTGCTCGCGCACGAGCGCCCGCGCGCTCTCGCCGTGGGCGACGCCGGCCGCGCGGCCACTGCCGGGCGCGTCGATCTCGGGGATGGCTGTCACTGGGGGTGCCTCTCGGGTCGGGGGGCGTCGAGCCGCTGCCACGGCCGCTCCGCGTCGGCGTGGTGGCAGGCGACGAGTCGCGCGGAACCGTCCAGCTCGCGCAGCGCGGGCTCCTCCACGCGGCAGCGGTCGGTCGCGAACGGGCAGCGGGTGTGGAAGCGGCAGCCGGGCGGCGGGTCGGCCGGGCTCGGCACGTCGCCTCTCAGCACGAGCCGCGCGCGGCTCGCCTCGAGCTCCGGATCGGGGCTCGGCACGGCCGACAGCAGCGCCGCCGTGTACGGGTGGCCGGGCCGCTCGCACAGCTCCTCGGCCGGCCCCAGCTCGACGACCTGGCCGAGGTAGAGCACGGCGACGCGGTCGGCGAGGTGCCGGACCATCGAGAGGTCGTGCGAGATGAACAGGTAGGAGAGGCCGAGGTCGTCGCGCAGCTGCGCGAGCAGGTTGACGATCTGCGCCTGGATCGAGACGTCGAGCGCGGCGATCGCCTCGTCGCAGACGACGAAGCGCGGCTCCGGCGCGAGCGCTCGCGCGATCCCGACACGCTGCCGCTGCCCGCCGGAGAGCTGGTGCGGATAGCGGTTGAGCAGCGCCGGATCGAGGCCGACCAGCTCCAGCAGCTCGCGCACGCGCGCCGGCCGGCCGGCGGCCGCGCCGACGTCGTTGACGTCGAGCGCCTCGCGCAGCACGGCGCCGATCGTCATGCGCGGGTTGAGCGACGCGAGCGGGTCCTGGAAGACCATCTGCATCCGCGCGCGCACGCTGCGCAGCGCGCCGCCGTGCAGCGTCGTCACCTCCTCGCCCTCCAGCAGCACCGAGCCGTCGGTGACGTCGGTCAGCCGCAGCACGGCGCGCGCGAGCGTCGACTTGCCCGAGCCGCTCTCGCCGACGAGGCCGAGCGTCTCGCCGGCGCCGACGTCGAAGCTGACGCCGTCGACGGCGCGGACGGCGCCGGTCGTGCGGCGCAGCAGGCCGCTGCGGATCGGGAAGTGCTTGACGAGCCCGCGCACCGAGATGACCGGCGGCGTCGGCTCCGGCGCGGGCGTCGGAGTCGGTGTCGGCATGTCGCTCATCGCGTCACCGTCGCTTCAGTCCGGGCGCGCACCTCGTCGGCGCGATGGCAGGCCGCGCGCGCGAGCGGCCCTGCCGGCCGCAGCGCCGGCAGCTCCTCCGAGCAGCGCGCCACCGCCCACTCGCAGCGCGGCGCGAACGGGCAGGCGACCGGCGGCGCCGCGAGGCTCTGCGGCGCGCCGGGGATCGATCTGAGGCGCGCGCTGCGCGGCTCGTCGAGCCGCGGCATCGCGGCCAGCAGACCGACCGTGTACGGGTGGCTCGGCGCCGCGAACAGCTCGCGCACCGGCGCCTCCTCGACGATCGTGCCGCCGTACATCACCGCGACGCGGTCGACCAGCCCGGCGACCACGCCGAGGTCGTGCGTGATCCACACGATCGCCATCTCCAATTGCTCGCGCAGTCTGCGCACGAGGTCGAGGATCTGCGCCTGGATCGTCACGTCGAGCGCGGTCGTCGGCTCGTCGGCGATCAGCAGCCTCGGATCGCAGGCGAGCGCGAGCGCGATCAGGATCCGCTGGCGCTGGCCGCCGGAGAAGCGGTGCGGATACTCGTCCAGGCGCCGCTGCGGCTCCGGGATCCCGACGAGCGCGAGCAGCTCGGCGGCGCGGGCGCGCGCGGCGCGGCGGCCGAGCCCGAGGTGATGGCGGAGCACCATCGTCAGCTGCGTGCCGACCGTCAGCGCCGGGTTCAGCGAGCTCTGCGGATCCTGGTAGACCATCGCGACCTCGCGCCCGCGGACGCCTTGCAGCTCGCGCTCGCTCAGGCGCAGCAGGTCGCGCCCGCGCCACAGCACCTCGCCCGCCTCGACCCGCGCGACGGGCGGCAGCAGCCCCATCACCGACAGCATGCTGACCGACTTGCCCGAGCCCGACTCGCCGACGAGCGCCAGCGCCTCGCCGGGCGCGACGGCGAACGAGACGCCGTTGACCGCGCTGACCGAGCCGTCGTCGCCGTCGAAGCGGACGCGCAGATCGCGCACCTCCAGCAGCGGGGCGGTCATGCGCCTCTCCGCCGTCCGGCGGCGCGCGGGTCGAGCGCGTCGCGCAGGCCGTCGCCGACGAAGTTCGCCGCCAGCACCGTGAGGAAGATCATCAGGCCGGGGAAGAAGCCGCGCCACCAGTGACCCTCGGAGATCACCGGCCGCTGCGACTCCTGCAGCATGCCGCCCCAGGTCGCCTGCGGCGGGTTGAAGCCGAGCCCCAGGAACGACAGCCCCGACTCGATCAGGATCGCGATCGCGAGGCCGAGCGTCGCGGTCACGATCACCGGCCCGAGCGCGTTGGGAAGGATGTGGCGCAGCGCGATCCGCGTCGGCGGCACGCCGAGCGCGCGCGCCGCCTCGACGAACTCGCGCTCCTTCAGCGTCAGGTAGCTGGCGCGCACCAGCCGCGCCGTGTTCATCCACGTCAGCGCCGCGATCCCGACGACGATCGTCAGGAAGCCGGGGCCGAAGAGGCTGACGAGCAGGATCACGACGAACAGCGCCGGCAGCGAGTAGAAGATGTCGACACCGCGCATCAGCGCGCTGTCGAGCAGGCCGCCGGCGTAACCGGCGACCGCGCCGACCAGCACGCCGAGCACGAGCGAGACGAGCACGGCGCTGGCGGCGACGCCGAGCGTCAGCCGGCCGCCGTCGAGCACGCGCGAGAACTGGTCGCGGCCGAGCTCGTCGGTGCCCATCGGGTGCGTCAGCGACGGCGGCAGGTCCTTCGCCGCGAAGTCGATCCGCTCGCCGTCGTACGGCAGCAGGAACGGGCCGAAGACGACGGCGGCGACGAGCACCGCGAGCAGCGCCAGGCCGAACAGCGCCAGGCGGTGGCGGCGGAAGCGGCGCCAGGTGTCAGGCATAGGCGATGCGGGGGTCGAGCAGGGCGTAGAGGAGGTCGGCGACGATGTTGGCGAGCACGACCAGCAGCGAGGCGATCACGAGGATCCCCAGCAGCACCGGGTAGTCGCGCTGGTCGGCCGACTCGATGAAGAGACGGCCGATGCCGGGGATCGAGAAGATCGTCTCGGTGATCGCGGTGCCGAGGAACAGCTCGGGGATCGCGAGCACGGCGACGGTGACGACGGGGATCGCCGCGTTCTTGAGCGCGTGCCGCATCACGACGGTGCGCTCCGGCAGGCCGCTGCCGCGGGCGGTGCGGATGTAGTCCTGGTCGAGCACCTCCAGCATCGACGCGCGCACGTAGCGCGTGAGGCTCGCCGCCGTCACGAGCGCGAGCACCGCGACCGGCATGATCAGGTGCTTGACGCGATCCCAGAGGCCGTCGAGGCCGGTGTGCGTCTCGCGCAGATCCTCCAGGCCCGAGGACGGCAGCCAGCCGAGCGAGTAGGAGAAGAGGAACAGCAGCATCAGGCCGAACCAGAAGCTCGGCGTCGCGAAGCCGGCGAACGAGACGCCGGTCGCGACGTAGTCGAAGGTCGAGTGCTGCCGGCGCGCGGCGACGATCCCGACCGGGATCGCGATCGCGAGCGAGATCACGAAGGCGAGGCCGATCAGCAGCAGCGTCGCCGGCAGCCGGTCGGCGATCATCTCCAGCACCGGCCGGCCGGTGCGCAGCGAAGTGCCCCAGTCGCCCGTGACGATGCCGCCGGCCCAGCTGAGGTACTGGACCGGCAGCGGGTCGTCGAGGCCGTACTCGTCGCGCAGCCGCTCGATCTGCTCCGGGTTGAGCTGCGCGCCCGCCCCCTCGCCGCCGTTGGACAGCGGGCCGCCCGGCGTCGCCTGCAGCAGCCCGAACACCACGATGCTGATGCCGATCAGCAGCGGGACGGACATCAGCAGGCGCCGTGTCAGGTAGGTGACCATCGTCGTGCGAGGGGGATCGGGGTCGGGCCGGGTCGGGCTAGCGCTGGAGGTTCCAGCTGGCGATGTCGGGGTTGGCCCACTGGCCGTCCCAGGCGTCGGTCGTGACGCCGTGCAGCGCCTCGTTCCACGCCCAGCCCCACTTCGTCGCGTACAGCGGCAGCGAGATCCGCTCGCTCGCGAACAGCTCGGCGGTCTCGCCGTAGAGCCGTCTGCGCTCCGCCTCGTCCATCGTCTGCCCGGCCGCCTCGACGAGTCTGTCGAAGGCCGGCAGTCTCAGGTGCGAGTAGCTGAAGCCGTTGGGGTTCTCGGCCGTCGGGATCGACGCGCTCGTGAACACGTGCGCGTAGTCGGCCGGGTCGGCGTAGAAGCCGTCGAGGCTCATCATCAGGTCGTATCTGCGGTTGGCGAGGATGCCGCCGTCCTGGTAGCCGGCGAAGATCTTCGTCAGCGAGTCGGTCCGCAGCTTCACGTCGATCCCGATGTCCTTCAGGTTCTGCTGGATCAGCTGCTGGACGAGCTTGTACGACTGGTTGCCGGAGACGGTCGTGAAGTCGAGCTCGGCGCGGACGCCGTCCTTGACGCGGATGCCGTCGTCGCCCTCGACCCAGCCGGCCTCGTCGAGGACCGCCTTGGCGGCGTCGGCGTCGAAGGCCGCCGGCTCGATCTCGTGCGCGGCGAAGCCGGTGAAGAGGTAGGAGCCGATCTGCTCGCCGAAGCCGTCGACGACCTGGTCGATGATCGACTGGCGGTCGATCGCGAGGTCGATCGCCTCGCGCACGGCCGGGTCGCCGAGCACCGGGTTGGGCTCCAGCCCGTCGCCCTCGGCGGAGTGGTTGAGCCACAGGAAGCTGCCGTACGACAGGCCCTCCTTCATCACGACCTCGATCGGGTCGCCGCTCTCGGCGGCCTGGGTGACGTCGGGCAGGTCGCTGTTGGCGAGGTAGAAGATCGTGTCGAACTCGCCGTTGACGAACGAGGAGACGGCCGTCTGTCGGTCGGGCGTGAGCTTGAAGGTGATGCCGTCGAGGTTCGGCAGCTCGGGGTCGCGCCAGTAGGCGTCGTTGCGCGTCAGCGTGACCTGGTCGCCGGACTTCCAGTCGGCGTAGACGAACGGACCGGTGCCGAGCGGGAGCCGCGCCTGCGGGCTTCTCGTCGTCACGGTCGTCGACTCGATCGCGTGCTGGGGCAGCACGACGTCCCACAGCTCGAGGTAGCGCGGGTTGGGCTTGCTCATCTTCACCTCGACGGTGAGCGGATCGAGCGCCTTGACCGATCTGACGAGCGCATAGGCCGAGGCGACAGCCGCGGTGCTTCTCGGATCGGTGATGACTCTGTGGGTGAAGACGACGTCCGCGGCGGTGAACGGCTTGCCGTCGGACCAGGTGACGCCCTCGCGCAGTCTGTAGACGACGGTTCTGCCGTCTCTGGAGACCCCGCCGTTCTCCGGCGTCGGCAGCTCGGCCGCCAGGAACGCCTCGTAGGTGCCGTCGGCGAGCGGCTGGAAGAGCGGCTCGACGACCATCGCGCGCGACACGTCGGCCGCCGCCTCGGTCGTGAAGAGCGGGTTCAACAGCCCCGGCTCGTCGGTCATCGCGACCAGCAGTCTGCCGCCGCGCTGCGCGGTTCCCTCGTCGGCGCCGGCGGTCGCGCCGGTGCTCGTGCCCGTCCCCGTCGGCGTCGTCGCGCTGGTCGCGGAGCTGCCTCCACCGCCGCAGGCGCTCAGCCCTGCCGCCAGCACGACCGTCATCGCCAGCAGCCGGGCGCGCGTGCGCCCTCCGATCATCCTCACCGTTGCTCCTCTCGTGTGGGTCCTGCCGATGCGACGAGCTCGTCCCAGCACAGGCGCGTCAGGCGGGCGATGTGCTCGCGCCCGCCGGGGAGCGCCGGCAGGCCGCCGGGCAGCTCCGCGGGCAGCTCGTCGACGTAGACGGAGAGCAGGAACGCCGGCTCCCCGTCCGCGTAGACGATGCCGGCGTCGGAGACGTCGCGCCAGCCGATGCCCGGCTTGTGTGCCACGACGGTCCCCGGCGGCAGGTGGCCGGGAAGCCAGGCGTGGTGCTGCTGACGGCGCAGCAGGTCGAGAGCGAGCGCGCAGTCCTCGGGACGGCACGCGAGCAGGGCGGCCGCGTCGGCGTCGCCGGCCCCGTCGAGGATCAGTCGCAGCAGCCGCGCCTGGTCGGCGGGCGTCGTCGCGTTGGTCGCGTCGACCGGGTGGTCGGGCGCGAGCGCCGGGATCAGCGCGTGGCGGTGGTGCGTGTCGCGCAGCCCGGCCGCGGCGCACAGCTCGCCGACGGCGTCGAGGCCGACGCGCTCGACGACGTGCGCGGTCGCGAGGTTGTCGCTGATCGCGATCATCAGCACGAGCAGGTCGCGCAGCGAGAGCGTCAGCGGGCCGTCGAGATGCTGCACCAGGCCGCTGTGGATCTGGTCGCGAAAGCGCCCGTCGATCGTGACCATGTCGGTCAGCGAGAGGCGGCCGGCGCGGGCCGCGGCGAGCGCCGCGACGAGGATCGCGACCTTGCGCGTGCTCGCCGCCGGAACGGGCTGTTCGGCGCGCGCGCCGACGACGGCGCCGCCGCGCAGGTCGTGCAGCTGCCAGCCGGTGTGAAAGGGCTGTCGCCGGCAGGTCTCCTCCAAGACTGCCGCGACGCGATCAAGTGCGCCATCCATCGAGCGGCAGATTTGCAGAATCGTTTCGGCATGTCAAATCGTTTCGGCAATCTGGTTAGAGTGGGTGTCGCGGTGTCCAGGGGACCAGGAAACAGAGCCAGACGGATCACGATCCGCGACGTCGCGAGAGCGGCCGGCGTCTCGCTGACGACCGTCTCCGATTCGCTCAACGGCAAGGGCCGCGTCGAGGCGAGCACGCGCGAGCACGTCGCCGCGATCGCGACGCAGCTCGGCTACCAGGCCAACCGCAACGCGCGCAGCCTCCGCTCCGGCCGCACGATGACGCTCGCGCTCGTCCTTCCGCGCGCCGCGACGCGCCCGCGCGACGAGGAGATGCTCGGCATCGATTACTACATGGAGCTGGCCTCGACCGCGTCGCGCGCCGCCTTCGAGCGCGACCACGCCGTGCTGCTGCTGCCGCCGCTCAGCAGCACCGACGACCTGCGCCGCTTCGCCGTCGACGGCGGCATCATCGTCGACCCGCGCGCCAACGACCCGATGGTCGACCTGTTCGAGCGGCTCAACCTGCCGTGGGTCACCGTCGACCGCGACGTCGGCCGGCCGGACGACCACTGGTGGGTCTCGGCCGACAACGCCGGCAACACGACGATGGCGCTCGACCACCTCTGGGAGGCCGGCGCGCGGAGAATCGCGCTGCTGACCGCGCGGGCCGGCTGGGCGTGGTTCCGCGACAGCCGGCGTGCCTACCGCGCGTGGGCGAGAGCGCACGGGCAGCAGCCGATCATCGCCGAGGCGAGACTGCAGGCGCTGGAGCCGAGCGCCGCCACCGCCGCCGCCGCGCTGCTCGACGGCCCCGACCGGCCCGACGCCGTCTTCGCCCCGCCCGACCGCTTCGCCGCCGGCATCCTGCGCGCCGCGCGCGAGCGCGGGCTGCGCGTGCCCGAGGACCTGCGCATCGCGGCCGGCGTCGACAGCCACCTGATGCTGACCGCGGACCCGCCGATCACCGCGCTCGACCTGCAGCCGGGCGTCGTCGGCGACGCCGCCGTCGACCTGCTGATCGCGCGCATCCGCGGCGAGGACGTCGAACGCCAGCGCACGGTCGGCGCGGCGCTGCGCGCGCGCACGTCGACGGCGTGAGCGGCCGCGGTCCTCACGGCCTCACCAGCCCCAACTGGTAGGCGAGGATCACCGCCTGCACGCGGTCGCGGAGGCCGAGCTTGCCGAGGATCCGGCCGACGTGGGTCTTGACGGTCGCGTCGGAGAGCACCAGCCGCGCGGCGATCTCGGCGTTCGTGCGACCGGCGGCCAGCTCCAGCAGCACCTCGTGCTCGCGCGCGGTCAGCTCGGCGAGGCGGGGATGGTCGCGCGGCGCGACGGTCTCGGCGGCATCCGCGCCGTCGGCGGGGAGCTGGTCGGCGAAGGCGTCGAGCAGCCTGCGCGTGATGCGCGGCGCGACGACCGCGTCGCCGGCGGCGACGGCGCGGATCGCGGCCGTCAGCTGATCGGGCGGCACGTCCTTGAGCAGGAAGCCGCTGGCGCCCGCGCGCAGGCCGGCGAAGGCGTACTCGTCGAGGTCGAAGGTCGTCAGGATCAGCACGCGCGCCGCGCCGCCGGCGGCGACGATCCGCCGCGTCGCCTCGATCCCGTCGACGCCCGGCATGCGCACGTCCATCAGCACGACGTCGGGCTCGAGCCGCGCCGTCTGCGCGACCGCCTGCTCGCCGTCGCCGGCCTCGCCGACGACTGCGATCCCCGGCTGCGCGTCGAGCACCATGCGGAAGCCGGCGCGCAGCAGCTGCTGGTCGTCGGCGAGCAGGACGCGGATCGTCATCGCGGCGCCGCCTCGCCGTCGAGCCGCAGCCGCGTGCGCACGCTCCAGCCGCCGCGCGGCCGCGGGCCGGCCTCGATCACCGCGCCGTACGCCGCCGCCCGCTCGCGCATGCCGGCGAGGCCGTGGCCCTCCGCGGCGGTGGCAGGCGCGCCGCGTTCGCCCGCGACAGCGACCGGCGGCGACCCGATGCCGTCATCGACGACCTCCAGCGCCAGCGCGTCCTCGCCCCACTCCAGCCGCACCTCGGCCGACGACGGCGAGCGGGCGTGCTTGAGCGTGTTCGTCAGCGCCTCCTGCACGAGCCGGTAGACGGTCAGCTGCGCGCCGGGGGAGAGCGGCGCGGGCGCCCCGCTGCGCACCAGCCGCGTCTGCAGCCCGGCGCCGCGCACCTGCGCGACGAGCGCGTCGAGCTGATCGAGCCCGGGCTGAGGTTGGAGCGGCGCCGCGCCGCCCGCGCCCGCCGCGCCCGCGTCCGCCGCATCCGCGCCGCCTGCATCGTCCGCCCGCAGCACCCCCAGCAGCCGGCGCATCTCGCCGAGCGCCTCGCGCCCGGTCGCGGAGACGTTGCCGATCGCGGCGTCGGCCGCGGCCGGGTCGCTGCCCGCCGTCAGCCGCGCGCCGTCGGCGAGCGCGATCATCACCGTCAGGTTGTGCGCGACGACGTCATGCAGCTCGCGCGCGATCCGCGCCCGCTCGGCCGCCGCCGCGAGCTGCGCCTGCTGGTCGCGCTCGCGTTCGAGCTGCGCGGCGCGCAGCTCCAGCGCGGCGATGTGCTCGCCGCGCGTGCGCACGTAGACGCCGAGCACGGCCGCCGCGACGACGAACGCGGAGATGCTGAGGAAGGAGAGCAGCCGGCCGTCGCCATCGGCGTCGAGGGCGACCAACAGCGCGCCGACCTCCATGACGATCACGGCGGCCGCGACGCCCCAGCGCCGGCGCTCGTGCGCGGCGACGCTGTAGAGCCCGACCAGCAGCGCCACGTCGGCCAGCAGCAGGTCGGTCGTCAGCCACTGCGCGAACGCGACCAGCGCCATCACCGCGAAGGCGGGCAGCGGCGCGCGCCGGCGCAGGACCAGCGGCGCGGTCAGGCCGGCGACCAGCAGCCACGTCCACGGCGTGTCGGCAGTCGCCGCGGACAGCGCCGACAGCGCCGCGATCGCCGCCGCCAGCGCGCCGTCGGCCAGCAGCGGGCGGCTGGCCCAGAAGGTGCGGATCCTGCCGCTCACGCGTCCCTGCGCGTCAGTGTGAAGACCGCCGCCGCGATCGCCGCCGCGACGTAGGCGCCCAGCAGCAGGAGCGCCGGCCACGGCGCCAGCACGTCCGGCTGGGGTGTCGGGGTCACCAGCGCGCCCATCGCTCCGCTCGGAAGATACTGCGCGACTCTGGGCGCGACCTGGCCGAGGATCGGCAGCACCAGCACGATCGAGACGATCGCCGAGATCGCCGCCGCGGTGTTGCGCAGCACGAAGCCGAGCGCGGTCCCGAGCAGGCAGACGGCCGTCAACGTCACGCCGGTCATCACGACGACGCGCAGGGCGCCGGGGTCGGAGATGCTGAACTGCCAGTGCTCGGCGAGGATGCGGTTGCCGGCGAAGAAGGCCGCGAACGAGGCCGCGCTCATCACGACGAAGGTGACCGCGCCGAACAGCCCGAGCTTCGCCCACAGCACCGGCAGCCGCCGCGGGACGGCCGCGAGCGTCGCGCGGATCATCCCGGTCGCGTACTCGCCGGTGATCGCGATCACGCCGACGACGCCGATCGCCAGCTGCGCGAAGAGGCGGCCGGCGAGCACGCGCTGGCCGGCCTGCTCCTGCGCGCGCTCGACCTCGGTCATCGACGCCCACTCGCCGACGGTGAGCCACGCCATCAGCAGGCCGAGGCCGATCATCAGCGCGACCGCGACGGCGAACGTCAGCCAGGTCGAGCGCAGCGTCGTCAGCTTGATCCACTCGGAGCGCAGGACCCGCCGCGGCGTCACCCCGAGCGGCGTCGCCGCGGGCGCGTTCGCGCCGCCGCCCGCGCTCGGTGCCGTGCCCGGCGCGCTCATGCCGCCACCCCCGCGCGGTACTCGACGCTGTCGCGCGTCAGCTCCATGAACGCCTCCTCCAGCGATGCCCGCCGCGGCGTCAGCTCGTGCAGCGGGAGGCCGTGGCGGTGCGCCAGCGCGCCGATCGCGGCGGCGTCGAGGCCGCCGACCTCGAGCAGCCCCTGCTCGACCGCGGCGACGGTCGCCTGCTCGGCGAGCAGGTGGCCGGTCAGCACGGCGGCCTCCGGCGAGCGCACCAGCACCGTCGTCTCACGCGCGGTCAGCTCCGCGACCGGCAGGTCGGCGATCAGCCGCCCGCGGCCGACGACGACGAGGTGGTCAGCGGTCAGCGCCATCTCGCTCATCAGGTGGCTGGAGAGGAAAACGGTGCGGCCCTCCGCGGCCAGCTCGCGCAGCAGCGTGCGGACCCACAGGACGCCCTCGGGGTCGAGCCCGTTGACCGGCTCGTCGAGGATCACGGTCGCGGGGTCACCGAGCAGCGCGGCGGCGATGCCGAGCCGCTGGCCCATCCCGAGCGAGAAGCCGCCGGCGCGCTTGCGCGCGACCTCACGCAGCCCCGCCAGCTCGATCAGCCGCTCGACGCGCCGATCGTCGATCCCGTGCGTGGCGGCGAGCGCGCGCAGGTGGTCGCGCGCCGAGCGGCTGGTGTGGACGGCCTTCGCCTCCAGCAGCAGGCCGACCTCGCGCAGCGGCGCGCGGTGCTCGGCGTACGGCCGGCCGTTGACGAGCGCGCGGCCGGCGGTCGGCCGGTCGAGGCCGGCGATCATCCGCATCGTGGTCGACTTGCCCGCGCCGTTGGGGCCGAGGAAGCCGGTCACGAGGCCGGGCCGCACGGTGAAGCTGAGCGCGTCGACGGCGAGCCGGTCGCCGTAGCGCTTGGTGAGGTCCTGGACTTCGATCATGGCGGCGACGGTAGATCCGCGCCGCCGCCCGCGAAACGGCCGCGCGGGCGATCTTCGGCGGGCGCGTACGCCGCTGTGATGACGCCGCTATGAAGGCCGCAGCCGCTGCTCGATCTCGTCCAGCGCCGCTCTCCAGTGCGCGAGCGCCCGCTCGCGCTCCTCGGCGTCGGCGAGCCGCTCGTGGTGGAAGGAGATCGTCGTGCCGGTCTTCGCCGGGATCGCGCGCAGCTGGACCGTGCTCTCGCCAGCCCAGCCGGGCGCCTCCCACGTCATCCGCAGGTGGCTGCCGGAGCGCGCGCGAACCTCGCCCCGCGTGCCGTCGGGCAGCTCGTACGCGGCGCCCCTTTCCAGCGCGGTCGCGGCGCCGAGCCACAGCGCCTGCCCCTCCGCCGAGGTCAGCAGCGTCCACGCGGCGTCCGGGTCGACGCGCACCGTGCGGCGCACGCCGGCCTGCCACCCGGCGTCTTTGGTCAACCCGATTGGAGTCATGACGAAGTCCTACCCGATCCCGCAGACCGTCTGCACGCCGCCATGCGCACCGGCCGCGCGACGCGGCGTGCCGCCGCGCCGAGTCGGCTCGGCGATTCGCACCCCAGTTATCAGAGCATTAGACTCCCGGCAGAAGCCGCCCGCGGCCGCTGCCAACGGGGGAAGGGGGCTCACAAGGCGCGTCGGCACGCTTCCACTGGCTCAGACCATGCAAGGAGGAACCATGTCTCTCCTGAGATTCGCGCGCCTGGCAGCGATCGGCATCATCGCCTCTGTCGCCCTCGCCAGCGCGGTCAGCACCGCCAGCGCGACAAGACTGTCGTTCGAAAGAGCGACCCTAACGTCGTCGACGGGGACCGTGACCGTCTCCGTGAGCGGCATCACGTTCAGATGCAACGTCACGCTCGGCACGAGACAGACCACGTCGATAGCCAAGGTCGCCGGCACGCCGATCGAGACGCTCCTACTATCGGGCGCCGGCAGCAGCGTGAGAAGCTGCAACCCGCCGACCGTCACGGCCGAGATCCTACCCGGCGCCGTCTTCACCTATCTCGGCTTCACGGGGCCGCTACCCAACATATTGCAGATAAGAGCGCAAGCAATCAACGCGGGCCTCCTAGTCACCATAAACGGGACCGTCAGATGCCTATACAGAGGGACGATCTTCGCCACGTACAACCGCAACACGATGACCCTAGAGATCGACTCGATATCGTTCGCGTTCTCCGGTCTCCTCGACACTCCTCTAAATGGCTCCGTCTGTCCTGGACTGTCGGCGCACGGAGGTGTTCTCATACCGAACCCCAAACCGAGAGTCCGCCTAATATAGGCGCGATCGTTAATTGACCGCACGCGGATCGGACGTTCGGTCCGCGTGCATGTTAACCCCGCCGCGATCTGCATCCACCGTGCGGCGGAGATACACCCTCGCATGCATGTCGAATGACACGCCCTCCTGCCATGGTCAGAGCATGGAGTGGATCAGACGACATGCCCTCCTCCTCGCCGCCGCGCTGACGCTGCTGCTCGCCGGCCTCAGACTGGCGCCGGCCGACCGCGTGCCCGGGATCGGCTGGATGCTGATCGTGTGGGCGCTCGCGCTGCTGGCCGCGGGCGCTATGGCTCCACGAGGCCGCAACGGATCGCGTAGCGAGTGAGGTCGACGCGGTCGCGCATCCCGAGCTTCTCGAGGATGTTCGCGCGGTGGCGGTCGACGGTCTTCTCGCTGATCACCAGCAGCTCGGCGATCTCGCGGCTGGTGTTGCCCTCCGCGACGAGCTTGACGATCTCCGACTCGCGCGGCGTGAGCGGGTTGTCGGGCACCTCCTCGCCGTCGCGCGCGCGGCGCAGCCAGTCGCGCATCAGCGCGCTGACCGCGGCCGGGTAGAGGAACGGCTCGCCGCGCATCACCGCGCGGCAGGCCTCGACGAGGTCTCTGTCGACGACCGACTTCAGCACGTAGCCGGATGCGCCCGCGCGCAGCGCCTCGAACAGGTAGCGCTCGTTGTCGTGCATCGAGAGGATCAGGATCCGCAGCTCCGGGCGGCGGCGCGACAGCTCGCGCGCGGCCTGGATGCCGGTCAGCCGCGGCATCGTCACGTCGAGCACGGCGAGGTCGACGTCGGCGCGCGTGCCCAGCTCGACCGCCTGCAGCCCGTCGCCGGCCTCGGCGACGACGGCGAGGTCGTGCTCGGCCTCCAGCACCAGCCTCAGGCCGTGGCGCACGACGGCGTGGTCGTCGGCGAGCAGGATCCGCGTCGCGCTCATGCCGCCGTCACCGCCGCGCGCGGGAGGGTGAGCCGGACTTCGGTGCCGCCGGCGGCCGGCGTGCTGAGCGCGCAGTGGCCGCCGAGCAGCAGCGCCCGCTCGTGCATCCCCTGGATGCCGGCGCCGGGGACGCTGTCGCCGACGCCGCGGCCGTCGTCGCGCGCCAGCAGCGTCAGCGCGTCGTCGTCGCCGAGCGCCAGCGTCAGCTCGACCGTCTCCGCGCCGGCGTGGCGCAGCGTGTTCGTCAGCGCCTCCTGCGCGACGCGGAAGATCACCAGCTCGGCCTGCGGCGACAGCTCCGGCAGCCCCGGCGCGACCGTCAGCCCCACCGCGACGCCGCTCTGCTCGCCGAGGCGGTCGCAGAGCGCGGCGAGCGCGTCGTGCAGGCCGAGGTCGTCGAGCGCCTCCGGCCGCAGCCGGATCGCGACGTCGCGCACCTCGCCCATCAGCGCCCGCGTCGCCTCGCGCGCGCTCGCCAGCTCCGCCCGCAGCGGCGGCGGCGCGTCCTTCGCGACGCGGTCGATCTGCAGCATCAGCGCGGTCAGGCTCTGGCCGATCCCGTCGTGCAGCTCGCGCGCGACGCGCAGCCGCTCGGCCTCCTGCGCCGTCAGCGAGCGCTCGACGCTGCTGCGGCGCTCCTCCTCCAGCCGCGCGAGCATGCGGTTGAAGGCGGCGGTCAGCCCGCGGATCTCGGCCGGCGACTCCTCCGTCGAGAGGCGCCGCCCGGGGTGCAGCGGCTCGACCTCCTCCATCAGCCCCGACAGCCGCCGCAGCGGCGCCAGCGCCCGCCGCAGCAGCACGAAGTCGACGGCCGAGACGGCGGCCAGCACCGCCAGCAGCACGACCGCCTCCAGCCGCGCGATCTCGGCGCTGACGGTCGCGGGCGTGAGCGCCAGCACGAGCCCGGCGAGCACGAAGACGGCGACGTTGAGGACGAAGATCCGCTGCAGCAGCGACACGCCTCCAGTGTGGCGCAGATCGGCCGGGCCGCGAGCGATCTGCATGCTCTCCCCCACGCCATCTGCATGGACGCCCCCATGTCCCGGCGATCGGCCCCGGCATACCGTTTCGAAGGGCGATGATCGTCCCCGTCGGCATCTTCCTCAGTGCGCTGGCGTTGATCGTCGCCGAGCGCTTCGACCGCACGAAGATCGCCCTCGTCGGCGCGGCGTTGCTGCTGCTGTCGCAGACGATCGACCAGGAGCAGGCGCTCGAGGCGATCCACTTCGACACGCTCGGACTGCTCGCGGGGATGATGATCGTCGTCCGGCTGACGGAGGCGACGGGGATCTACACCTACATCGCGATCCGCGCCGGCCAGCTCTCGCGCGGGCGGCCGTTCCTGCTCGTGATAGCGCTCGCGATCCCGACGGCGGTGCTGTCGGCCTTCCTCGACAACCTCACGACGATCCTGCTGATGGTGCCGATCACGTTCCTGCTCGCGGACGCCTTCGACATCGACCCGATCCCGCTGATCCTGATCGAGGTGATGGCCTGCAACATCGGCGGCACCGCGACGCTGATCGGCGACCCGCCGAACATCATGATCGCGAGCGCGACCGGCCTCTCGTTCATGGACTTCATCGTCAACGTCGCGCCGATCGCCTACCTGACGATGTTCGCCGTCGTCGGCTTCCTCTACCTCGCGTTCAGGAAGCGGCTGCGGATCGCGCCTGAGGCGCGCGACAAGGTGATGGAGCTGAACGCGGCGCGCTCGATCGAGGACGCCGCGGAGCTGAAGCGGCTGGCGCCGGTGCTGCTGCTGACGGTGCTCGCATTCTTCGTCCACAAGCCGCTGGGGCTGGAGCCGGCGACCGTCGCGCTGTGCGGTGCGACCGCGATGCTCGCGCTGACGCGGCAGTCGCTGCAGTCGACGCTCGGCGGGATCGAGTGGCCGACGCTGTTCTTCTTCGTCGGCCTGTTCGTGATGGTCGGCGCGCTCGAGCACGCCGGCGCGATCGACGAGCTGACGCAGGCGATCGTGAACCTGACCGACGGAGACCGCACCGCCGAGCTGATGGCGATCATCTGGTCCTCGTCGATCGTCGGCGGGATCGTCGACAACATCCCGCTGACGGCGACGATGATCCCCGTCGTCGACTCGCTCGCCGGTGAGTCGGGCGACAAGGCCTACTGGTGGGCGCTGTCGCTCGGCGCCTGCTTCGGCGGCAACCTGACGATCATCTCGGCGGCCGCGAACGTCGCCGCCGCGGGCATGGCCTCGCGCGCCGGCCAGCCGATCGGCTTCGTGCAGTTCCTCCGCGTCGGCATCCCGGTGACGCTCTTCTCGACCGCCTGCGCGACCGTCTACGTCCTGCTGCGGTACACCTGATGGGGATCCTGAGCCACGTCCCGGTGCTGCGCGCCGACCGCCCGCTGCGCGAGGCGGTCGAGGCGCTGCGGCAGGTCGACGTGCCGGCGCTGCCGGTCGCCGACGGCCGCGGCAGCTTCTGCGGCATCTTCGGCGAGCGCGAGTTCATCGAGGCGATCTTCCCCGGCTACATCAAGGAGCTGAGATACGCCGGCTTCCTGCCGCGCTCGCTCGACGTCGCGATCGAGCGCCGCTCCGGCTGCCTCGACGAGCCGGTGCTCCGCTTCACCAACCGCGAGCCGATCGCCGTCACCGAGGGCTTCTCCGACGCCGAGCTGGCCGAGACCTTCCTTCACCACCGCGTCCTGATCGTGCCGGTGCTCGACGCCGAGCGGCGCGTGATGGGCGTCGTCACCCGCCGCACCTTCTTCGAGATCGTCTCGGATCGGTTGCCGTAGGGACGGACTAGGAGAGCGTCGCCTCGGCGCCGGGCGCGGCGTCGATCTCGACGGCCTGGGCGGCGCCGGCGACGACCGCCGCGACGCGCAGCGCGTCGAAGACCTGCTCGCGCGAGAGGCCGGCCTCGCGCACGACCGCCTCGTGCGCCTCCATGCAGGCGCCGCAGCCGTTGATCGAGGAGACCGCCAGCGACCACAGCTCGAAGTCGACCTTCTCGACGCCCGGCTTGCCGATGATCTGCATCCGCAGGCTCGCGCGCAGGTCGTCGTACGCGCCGTTCAGCAGATGCTTGGCGCGGTAGAAGACGTTGTTCATGCCCATGATCGAGGCGGCGCCGAGCGCAGCCTCGTAGGCCTCGTCGCTGAGGTGCTCCTGCGCCTCCTCGGCCAGCTCGCGCAGCGTCCGCTGCGAACGCGTCGCGGCGGCGCAGGCGAGCACGGTGCCCCACAGCTGCTGCTCGCTGAGCGAGGAGCTGGAGGTGACCGAGCCGAGGTTCAGCTTGAGGTCCTTCGCGTAGGGCGGCAGCGCCCCGCGCAGCGTCTCGAGCCCCATGCTCAGGCGGCCATCAGGGCGCTGGCGTCGATCGTCGCCTCGCCCTTCTTCCAGTTGCAGGCGCACAGCTCGTCGCTCTGGAGCGCGTCGAGGACGCGCAGGACCTCGTCGACGTTGCGACCGACAGAGCCGGCCGTGACCATCGCGAACTGGATCTCGTTGTTCGGGTCGATCAGGAAGGTCGCGCGGTCGGCGACGCCGTCGGCGTTGAGGATCCCCAGCTCGCTGACGAGCGTGCGCTTCAGGTCGGAGGCCATCGGGATCGGCAGGTCGAGCAGGTCCTCGTGGTCGCGACGCCAGGCGTAGTGGACGAACTCCGAGTCGGTCGAGACGCCGAGCACGTCGGTGTCGCGGTCGTCGAACTCCTCAGCGAGGCGGCCGAAGGCGGCGATCTCGGTCGGGCAGACGAAGGTGAAGTCCTTCGGCCAGAAGAAGACGACGCGCCAGCGGTCCTCGCCGGTCGCGGCGCTGCTGACGGTCGTGAAGTAGTCCTCGGGCTGCTTGGCGTCGACGCCGCTCAGGTCGCCGGGGATGACAGCCGTCAGCTCGTAGGTGGGGAACTGATCACCGATCGTCAGCATGCTTGCTCCAACTGGTCTAGAGAGGGTGGTTCGTGCCTGCGTGAGAGGCTCGCGCACGGCGGGTCGAGAAGGTATGTGGCGAACCACGGAAGACGAAATCGCCTTCCCCGTCGTAGGGTGATCGGAACGTCCGATCGCGCCGCCGCCGTTCCCCGTCGTTCCGGGCGTTCCGGGCCGACCCTGGCGCAGCTTCGCGCCTTCGTCGCGGTCTGTGAGATGCGTCACTTCGGTGCCGCCGCGAGACGGTTGGGACTCGGCCAGTCGACACTCTCGGAGGCGCTGGCGGCGCTCGAGGCGAGCGTCGGCGCGCGGCTGGTCGAACGCGGCGCGCGCCGCGTCATCGTGACGCCGGAGGGACGCCGCCTGCTGCCCCACGCCCAGGGCGCCGTCACCGCCGCCGACGCCTTCGAGCAGGCCGCGAGCGGGATCGGCGGACTGCTCGCGGGACCGCTGCGGATCGGCCTCATACCGACCGTCGCGCCGTACCTGCTGCCGGCCCTGCTGGCGCGCCTCGACAGAGATGCGCCGGAGCTGGAGCTGCACGTGCGCGAGGACCAGACCGAGACGCTGCTCGGCGCCCTGCGCGACGGCGCCGTCGACGCCGCCGTGCTGGCGCTGCCCGCCGGCGAGGAGGGGATCGGCGAGCTGCCGCTCTACGAGGAGGAGTTCGTCGTCGTCGTTCCCGCCGGCCACCCGTGGGCGGGCCGAGAGGACCTCGCGCCCGAGGCGGTCGGCAGCGCCGGCCTGCTGCTGCTGGAGCCGGGCCACTGCCTGCGCGACCAGACGCTCGCGCTCTGCCGGGGTGTGGGCGGGGCCGGCGGGGCGGGCGGCGCCGCCGCGCGGGCCGGCGTCGCCGCCGAGGAGCGCGCCGTCTCGCTGCCGACGATCGTGCAGCTCGTCGCCGGCGGACTCGGCATCACGGTCCTGCCGGCCTCCGCGCAGCGCGTCGAGACGCGCCGCACGAGGGTCGCGACGGCGCGCTTCGCCGGCCAGCCGCGCCCCGGCCGGCAGATCGGCCTCGCCTTCCGCACGAGCGCCGGCCGCGAGCAGGAGTGGGAGCAGCTCGCCGCGCTGATCCGCGCCGCCGTCAGACGCGCGCGCCTGCCGGTGCGCGCCACCCCGCCGACATGACCGCGGATCCGTGCACCCATGAGCTGCACAGATCCGCAGTCACCCGCGCGGCAGCCCGTCGAGCCAGTCGATCAGCAGGGCGTTGACCTCGTCCGGGCGCTCCTGCTGGACCCAGTGGCCGCAGCCGTCGAGCAGGTGCGAGCCGCGCAGGCCGGGAAGCGTCGTGGCGTGGGCGTCGATCGCGGCGGCCATCCAGCCGGTCGAGGCGTCGAGCGCGCCGCCGAGGAACAGCGACGGCTGCGCGATCGCCATGCCGTCCCAGGCGGCCAGGTCCTCCCAATCGCGGTCGACGTTGCGGTAGCGGTTGAGCGCGCCGGTCAGCCCGGTGCGCTCGAACTCCTGCGCGTACCCGTCGAGCTCCGCCTCGCTCAGCCAGGCCGGCAGCGTCGCGCCGTCGAAGCGGTCGCGCAGCGCTCTGCCGGGCGGCACGAAGAAGAGGCTCGCCTCGCCGGCCGGCGCCATCGTGTCGGCCGACAGCCCGGCGTAGAAGCCGGCCAGCCAGCCGCGCACGTCGGGCTCGATCTCGGCCTCGGCGCGGCCGGGCTGCTGGAAGTAGCTGACGTAGAACTCGTCCTCGCCGCCGACCGCGCCGAAGACGCTCGTCGGACGCGGGCCGCCGCGCGGCGAATAGGGCACGCTCAGCAGCCCGACGGCGCTGAACAGGTCGGGCCGCAGCAGCGCGCTGTTGGCCGCGATCGGCGAGCCCCAGTCGTGGCCGATCACGACCGCGGACTCGGCGCCGAGCGCGCGCACGACCGCGGCGTTGTCGGAGACGAGCGCCAGCATCCGGTAGGCGTCGACCGCCGCCGGCTTGCACGAGCGGCCGTAGCCGCGCACGTCGAGCGCGACCGCGCGGTAGCCGGCCGCGGCCAGCGCCGGCAGCTGACGGCGCCACGAGTACCACGACTCCGGGAAGCCGTGGACGAGCAGCACCAGCGGCCCCTCGCCCTGCTCGACGAGGTGGATGCGCCCGCCGGGGACATCCACGAGGCGGTGGCGCTGTTGTGCGGCGGGATCGTGTGCGGACGGCATGAAGGCTCCTTCGCTGACTAGGCTTCCAGTGTGCTCACGACGGCCGGCGCGACAAGGGTTCTTTGCCATGCCGGCAAACGCTGAGCGGCCGGCGCGCGTCGTCTCGGCGCAGGAGCGCCGGGCGCGGCTGGGCCGGCGCCAGCTGCTGGCGCCGGAGGCGCGGGCGGCGACCGTCGAGCAGGCGACCGAGCGGATCGTCTGCCTGCACGCGACCGACCCGGCGACCGTCTACCTGTCGGCGTGGGCGCGCGTCGAGGCGCTGCGGGTCACCGACCTCGAACGGGCGCTCTACGCCGACCGCTCGCTCGTCAAGCACATGGCGATGCGGCGGACGCTGTTCGTCTTCCCGCGCGCGACGATGCCCGACGCGCAGGCCGGCGCGAGCGCGCGCGTCGCCGACGTCGAGCGGCGGCGGCTGATCGCCGACGTCGAGAGAGCGGGACTGAAGCGCGACGGAGCACGCTGGCTGCGCGAGGGGTGCACGGCGGTGCTGGCGACGCTCGCCGACGGCCGCGAGCTGTCCTCGACCGAGCTGCGCGACGAGCTGCCGCTGCTGGAGGGATCGATCTCCTACGGCGAGGGCAAGAGCTGGGCCGGCAAGATGCCGATCGGGCCGCGCGTGCTGACCGTCCTCTCGGCCGAGGGGCTGATCGTGCGCGCATCCAACGTCGGCGGCTGGACCAGCTCGCGCCCGCGCTGGACCGCGATGGGCGCCTGGCTCGGCGAGGAGCTTGCGCCGCGCACGGCGCAGCAGGGCGTCGCCGGCCTGGTCGAGCGCTGGCTGCGCGCCTTCGGGCCGGGGACCGAGGCCGACCTGAAGTGGTGGCTGGGCGGCACGCTGAGAGCGGTCCGCGCGGCGTTGGTGGAGATCGGCGCGGTGCCGGTCGCGCTCGTCGGCGACGACTCCGCGGGCGACGGCACGGTGCGCGGCAGGGGCGCGGCGACCGGCTGGCTCATGCCCGACGACCTCGACCCGGTCGCGGCGCCGGCGCCGTGGGCGGCGCTGCTGCCGCCGCTGGACCCGACGACGATGGGCTGGACCGAGCGCGACTTCTACCTCGGCTCCTACAGACCCCAGCTGTTCGACAGCGCCGGCAACGCCGGCCCGACCGCCTGGTGGGAGGGCCGCATCGTCGGCGGCTGGCGCCAGCGCGAGGACGGCTCGGTCGAGCTGCAGCTGCTGGAGGACCCGGGCGACGACGGCCGCCGCGCGCTCGACGCCGAGGCCGCCCGCCTGACCGCCTGGTTGGAGGGCGTGCGCCTGCTGCCGCGCTTCCCCTCGCCGCTGTCGAAGGCGCTCGCGGAGCGGTAAGCGCGCGGGCGCCACCGCGCGGAGACGCGGCGCGCGCCCCGGCTCAGCGCCCCGGCGGCCAGCAGTAGCGTGGCGGCGTGAAGCCGTCCTCGGTGCCGCCGTCGCCGGTCACGACCTCGATCACGTCGGCGATCTTCTCGGCCGTCCGCAGCAGGCGGTGCTGCTGCTTGGGCACCGGCCGCCGCAGCCCGAGGCCGCTGCGCAGGCGGGCCTTCAGCTCGCGCTCGGCGTAGCTGTCGAAACGGTCGCGGCCGTCGGCGTAGGCGGGGCGGTCGCGGTAGGCGATCACGACGTGGTGACCGCCGGCCATCCGCTTGCGCGCCTTGCCGTCGGCGCACGGCAGGTCGGGGCCGCCGCCTGTGCGGCGCACGCCCCGCTTGGTGCTGGTGCGGCCCATCAGGTCGAAGGGGCGGTCGTGCGTGACCTGCGCGGCGTAGGCGTCGGCCGGGTCGACCCCGACGATCTCCAGGTACGCCCGCAACAGCTCCCGCGGCGTCAGCGGCAGGTACGGGAACGGCGAGGGCAGCGGCGGCCGCCGCTGGCGGACCGGCTGGATCGCGGCGGCGATCGCGTCCCACTGCAGCAGCTCGACGACGACGCCCTCCGGCGGCCCCTCCGGCAGCCACCACGGCGGCGGGCCGGCGGCGGCGAGCAGGTCGGGAGCCGCACCAGACGACGCCGCGCCGCCCGCCCCCACGAGCACGTGCAGCCCGCTCACCCGCATCACGATCCGCGGCTCGCCGTCGCCGTCGTCGCCGTCGCGACGGTCGATCGCGAGGTCGCGCACGATCCCGAGCGTCCGCTCCGGGCCGCTGCCGGCGCGCGCGAGCAGGTCGAGCGCGAGATCCTCGTCGAGCGGCGCCCGCTCGCCGGGTGCGCGCACGACCAGCCGCTCGGACGGATCGAGCGAGCAGAGCGCCGGCGCAGCGGCCGGCGGCAGCGGCGCGGTCGCGGCGTGGACGAGGTCCCACTCGGCGATGCCGGCGCCTCCGATGCGGGCGGGGCTGATCGCGTCGGGCACGCGCGAGATGCCGTAGACGAGGTCGGGGCGGCCGGCCAGCCCGGTCGCGGCGAGGTGATCGGACAGCTCGCGCAGGCGGCCGCGGCCGTCGCCGGTCGCGACGCGGCTGATCCGCACCGGCCGCCGCTCCGGTGCGAGGTATTGCGCGCGCGCCGCGTCGCGCACGGCGCGCTCCTCCAGCATCCGCTGCTCCCATGCCGCCGGGTCCTCGATCGGCTCCGGCACCCGCGGCGGCTTGGAGATGCCGCGCATCGCCTCGCCGGCCGGCCCCAGCAGCACGGCGCCGACCAGCCGCGGGTCCTCCAGCTCGTCCTCGCGCGCGCCGGCCGCGACCGCGGCGGCGCGCGCCTCCCACTGCTCGTAGCGCTCGCGCTCGGCGGGCGTCAGCTTGTCGAGGTCGCTCGCGTCGAGCCGGGCAGCGGCCGACTCCGCCAGCGACAGCGCCCCGTCGAGCAGTCTGCGGAGGCGACTCACGGACTCAGTCCGCCCTGCGCGCCGCAGGGTCGCCGAGGTCCTCGCGCAGCTCGGGATCGCGCTCTATCCCGCGGATCACGATCGAGAGGGCGGTGCCGAGCAGCTCCGGCGAGACGTTGTCTCTGTCGACGACGCGCAGCAGGCCGAGGCCGAGGCTGAGCGCGACCGAGACGTTGGCCATGTTGTGCCCGACGCCCGGCGTCTTCTCGATCCCGGCGTCGTCGGCGCTCTTGGCGACGAAGCCGGCGAACATCTGCCGCAGCGCGTCGACGCCGGGCGCGAAGCGAGCGCGCAGCGCCTCGTCGCGCGTGGCGGCGAGCCAGAACTCGACCAGCAGGCGGAAGGCGTCGGCGCTCTCGTCCAGCTCGGCCATGAAGCGGTCCGAGCCGACGAACGGCCGCTTCCAGGTCGTCTCGTCGCGGTCGAAGAGGCCGACCTGCTCGCTCACCTTGGCGGCGACGTACTCGTCCATCAGCGCGACCAGCAGGTTGTCCTTGGAGCCGAAGTGGCCGTAGACGGCGCCCTTCGTCAGACCCGCCTCCTCGGCGACGTCGTCAAGCGTCGCGCCGGCGAAGCCGCGCGCCGCGTAGACGCGCGCCGCCGCCTCCAGCAGCCGCGTTCGCGTCGCGGCCTTGCGCGCGCTTCGGTCGAACTCCCCACGGGGCATCACTACACCAGAATCCTTGACAGATACTCGTGAGTATATATACTCGCAATCACCAACGAACCGTATCGAGGAGGGACGACGAGATGGACGCCACCCTGCCTCCGGGCTCGCGTATGCCGGCAGCGCTCCAGACGATCGGCTGGTGGGTGCGGCCGCTTGCCTTCATGCGCCGCCAGCAGGAGCGCCTCGGAACGCCGTTCACGCTGCGCCTCGTCGGCCAGCCGACCTTCGTCGTGCTGACCGATCCCGCCGACGTCAGAACCCTGCTGACTGCGCCGCCCGACGTCCTCCATCCCGGCGAGGGCGCGCGCCTGCTGGAGCCGATCGTCGGCGCCAACTCGGTGATCCTGCTCGACGAAGCGGTCCACATGGAGCAGCGCAAGCTGATGCTGCCGGCCTTCCACGGCGACCGCATGCAGCGTCTCACCGGCCTGATGCAGGAGCTGACCGAGCGCGAGCTGGAGAGCTGGCCGGCCGGCGAGCCGGTCGAGCTGCATCCGCGCCTCCAGCGGCTGACGCTGGAGATCATCCTGCGCGCCGTCTTCGGCCTCGACGAGGGGCCGCGGCTCGACCTGCTGCGCGAGCGGCTGCCCGACATCCTCAGCTTCGGCGACAGCCCCGTCTCGCTGATGCCGCCGGCGCAGAGACTGCTCAGAGGCCGCGGCCGCTTCGGCCGCTTCGAGCGCGACAGAGCCGAGGTCGACCGCGAGCTGTTCGCGCTGATCGAGGAGCGCCGCCAGGAGGGCGGCGAGCGCGACGACGTGCTCGCGATGCTGCTCGCCGCGCGGCACAGCGACGGCTCGCCGATGTCCGACGAGGAGATCCGCGACGAGCTGGTGACCGCGCTCGTCGCCGGCCACGAGACGACCGCCTCCTCGCTCGGCTTCGCCTTCGAGCAGCTCGCGCGCTCGCCCGAGGTGCAGGAGCGGCTGTTGAGCGACGACGACGCCTACCTCGACGCGACGATCAACGAGGTGCTGCGGCGGCGGCCGGTGCTGCCGATCCCGGAGCCGCGCCTGGTCGTCAGAGAGATCGAGATCGGCGGCCACACCTACCCGCCGGGCGTCGTGCTGACGGCCGGCGCCTACCTCGTCCACCACGACCCCTCGATCTACCCCGACCCGTACGCCTTCCGGCCCGAGCGCTTCCTCGAGAGAAAGCCGGGGACGTACACGTTCCTGCCGTTCGGCGGCGGCCGCCGTCGCTGCCTCGGCGCGAGCTTCGCGCTGCTGGAGATGCGGCTGGTGCTGCGTGCCGCGTCGGAGCGCTTCACCGTCGCGGCGGCCGGGCCGAGAGCGCAGACGCGCCGCCGCATGATCACGATCACGCCCGGCGACGGCGCGCGGGTGGTGCTCAGCAGGCGGCCGGCGAGCGCGAGACGCACCGCCGCGCCCGACGCCGAGCGCGAGGCGGTCGCGAGCGCATAGGAGGCGGCGCGCCGTCGCCGCTCTGCGCGGGGCGGCGGCGCGGCCGCCTACAGCTCCGCGGCCAGCGCCTCGAGCAGCCGCTCGCGCAACGACGGCGCGAGCGCGTCGAGGCAGGCGACGCGCACGCTGCGCACGACGCGCGCGCCCGTCAGCGGGCGCGCGATCACGTCGTCGCGCAGCGGCGCGACCGCCATCCGCGGCAGCAGCGAGACGCCGAGGCCGGCGGCGACGAACCCCTGCGTCATCGAGAAGCTGTCGAGGCGGTGGCCGAAGCGCGGCTCGAAGCCCTCGCGGCGGCAGGCGCGCGCCAGCGCCGCGTGGCTGGGGTCCTCGTCGGCGCGCGCGGAGATCCAGCGCTCCTCGCGCAGGTCGGCGAGCCGTACCGTCTCCGCCGCGGCCGCGGCGTGACCGCGCGGCAGCAGCACGAGGTGGTCGTCGTCGAGCAGGTGGGTGACGGCGACGCCCTCCAGCGGCGGCAGCGGGTCGTCGGCGGAGTCGAACAGGAGCGCGGCGTGGACGTCGCGGCGGCGGAGCGCGTCGAGCAGCTGCGGGACCTCGGCCTCGACGATCTCGACCAGCACCCCGGCCGCGGCCAGCCGCGCGAGCGCCCGCGGCGCGACCTCCGACCCGGCGCTCGCGAAGGTGCCGAGCCGCAGCGTCGGGAGGCCGTGCTCGGCCTGGCGGCGCAGGTCGGCCTCCAGCAGCGCGAGCTGGTCGAGCAGCTCCGCCCCGCGCGCCGCCAGCAGCGCGCCCAGCTCGGTCGGCCGCGCGCCGCGCGCGCTGCGCTCGACGAGGCGCGCGCCGAGCCGCGCCTCCAGCCCGCTGAGGTGCTGCGAGGCGGTCGGCTGGCTGTAGTCGAGCCGGCGCGCGGCGGCCGCGACCGAGCCCTCCTCGGCGATCGCGACGAGCAGGCGCAGGTCGCGGGCCTCCAACGTTCGTCCCATTGGCCCAGCCTATAGGCAGAGGCTGGTTTTGCGCTTGGCATGCAGTCTTGCCGATGGCTAGGTTGCGCCGACGATGAACGAGCAGCTCCAAGCGCCCTACGCCGAGGCGCTCGCCGCCTACGGCCACCGCGCCCCCGCGCGCCTGCACGTGCCGGGCCATGGCGGCGGCAGCGGCGCCGACCCCGCGATCGTCGCCGCGCTCGGCCTGCCGGCGCTGGCGCTCGACGTGCCGCAGGACACCGCCGGGATCGACCTCGGCCCCAGCCCGACGCCGTTCGAGCGCGCCGAGGCGCTCGCCGCCGCCGCGTACGGCGCGGGGCGCACGTGGTTCCTGACCAACGGCGCGACGCAGGGCAACCACGCCGTCTGCCTCACGCTCGCGCCGGCCGGCAGCACGCTCGTCGTGCAGCGCACCTGTCACGGCAGCGTGATCGACGGGCTCGTGCTCAGCGGCGGCGCGCCGGTCTACCTCGCGCCCGGCCACGCCCCCGGTGTCGGGCTGGCGACCGTCGTCACCCCCGACGCGCTGCGAGCGGCGCTGCGCGAGCACCCGGACGCGCGCGCGGCGCTGATCGTCTCGCCGACCTACTTCGGGATGGTCGCCGACGTCGAGGGCTGCGCGGCGGTCGCGCGCGAGGCCGGCGTCACGTTGATCGTCGACAGCGCCTGGGGCGCGCACTTCGGCTTCCACCCCGCGCTGCCGCCGAGTGTCCTGCGGGCCGGCGCGGACGTCGCGCTGACCTCCACCCACAAGCACGCCGGCAGCCTCACGCAGAGCGCGATGCTGCACGTCGCGCCCGGCCGCGAGGAGCTGCGCGAGCGGCTGGGCCGCAGCATCCGGCTGCTGCGCTCGACCAGCCCCAGCTCGCTGCTGCTGGCCTCGCTCGACGGCGCCCGCCGCCAGCTCGCCGTCCACGGCGCGCGCGTGCTCGGCGACGCGCTTGCTGCCGCCGAGCGGCTGCGCGATCGGCTGGAGCAGATCGACGGCTGCGCCGTGCTCGACCGCGCCTGGGACGGCCCGCCCGTCGCCGCCTGGGATCCGCTGCGCGTCGTCGTCGACGTGCGCGGCAGCGGGATCGCCGCGACGACGGTGGCCGCGCGCATGCGAGACCTGCACGACGTGCAGCCGGAGCTGAGCACGCACACCGCGATCGTCTTCGTGATCCCGCTCGGCGCGCCGCTCGCGCTCGCCGACCACGCCGCCGCCGCGCTGCGCGACGCGATCGCCCGCGGCGGCGACGACGCCGCGCCGATCC